>CAJXGK010000029.1 GCA_913053815.1 uncultured Rhodanobacteraceae bacterium | reverse complement strand
CCTGGCTCACCGCCTTGCGCCGCACGATCATGAGCAGCAGCCCGAGCAGCACCACGGCGAGGCTCACCGCGATCGTGTTGCGGGTGAACTCACCCGGTGGCTCGGTATTTCCGGCCGAGCTGATTCGTCGTGAAGTGCAATTGACCCGTAGCGCCGGTAAACCGGTGGTGGTTTCCATGGGCAATGTGGCGGCCAGTGGTGGTTACTGGATTTCGATGGACGCCAATCAGATTGTTGCCGAACCCAATACGATTACCGGCTCGATTGGCATCTTCGGTCTGTTTTTCAACGTACCGAATATGCTTGCCAAGATTGGCGTGCACTCCGGAGGTCTGGGTACGACGCCCTGGGCCGGGGCCATGGATGTGACCCGACCGATGAATCCAAAATTTTCAGCAGCCATTCAACTAGTCATCAACAGGGGCTATCGGAATTTTGTCGGGGGGGTGGCCAAAGCCCGTCATAAGAGCTTTGCGCAGATCGATGCCATCGCTCAGGGCCATGTCTGGACCGGACGACAGGCACTCAAGCTCGGCTTGGTGGACCAACTGGGTGGGATCAATACGGCCATTCGATTGGCCGCTACTGACGCTAAGCTGGGTAAGAAATATCGGGTGGTGTACCGCTCCGAGCCACTTAGCCGTATCCAGCGCTTTATTGTTGGCTTCAGCAAGAATGCCATGGTTGGGTTCGCCGGTGCCTATGGTATCCGTCTGCCATCTTGGATGGCCGATCTGGCGCCTCGGATAAGTAATGATCTGCTGCTGTTGCAACAGGCCCGCCCTGGTCAAGTCAACGCCTTTGCCTATTGCTTCTGCGGGCAATAAGCAGCGGATAGTCGGGTGATGTGTAGGTCCCGCATCGCCCGCCTCGCGGCCCGGTAGATATCAGGAGCCTTGCTGAGCTGCCAGCGGCTACCGTTACCAGGCAGGCCGTGGTCAGTGGTCTTTTCTCGATCTGGGCACGCTGTTTTTTGGCGTGCTGGTTGATCAATTTCTGTACGTCCCGAGCCCGTTGCTCGTCTTTGAGAGCGCTGCTCCACGGCACCTTACTCTGCACCGCAGCGAAGGTGCTGCCGCTGTGTGCTGCGGGGCTATCTTGAGCGCTGCCCTGGGGGGGCGGAGAGCTCGTACAAGCGGTCAGAGTTAGCAATGCTGAAATCCACAGGCCGTGACGTATCATGGTATTTTTCCAGTCGGCATGGAACGTCATTGATTGGTGCTGCAGGCTCGGGCTCTAGTGTAGTGCTTCATCCTGTTTGAAGCGCTTTATTCAGAGACTGTTTTGTGCGGATAACTTTCTACGGAGGCTCCCGCAGTGGCTAGGCTCATGTTGGCACCCAGGGCGATCTTGCTGCCGGCTTCCATGGGCGTGTAGCTAGTTTGCTTAGCTGTAGACACCCATACTGGATCCCGGGTCTGTGCCCGGGATGACGGGATTTTTTTGCTGACAGCGCAACGCTAGCCCGTAGCACGCTTGGGGATGTGGTGAGGTATGAACCGCATCAATCGAGACCATTTCTTCGTCGCGTATTGATTTCTGGTGACATTACTTTGCGTCCAAGAACAAGGACAAGCATGTCTCCACCTATTCGTCATTCCCGCGTAGGCGGAAATCCAGTGCGACCACGCAGTGGGCATCCGCTGCGGATTAGAGTCTGACCCAAACGGATTTCAGAAAAATGGCTATGGATGGTGCGTACCCGACCGATAGTCAATAACTCGCTGCTGATCAATCACGGAGTACGGTGCAAAAGCCGGGATTTGTGCCGTGATCTGCTGCTGGATGTTCCGGATCGCCTGCAGGTTGTCACAGATTGTCGCCACCGAGGCCTCGATCTTCGTGGCCTGCAGGTTGGCTGTGCGATCAATACGGTTGGTATCGCCACTGGCCAGGCCGGTGATCACTGCGCCGATTACCTTGCTGGCCATAGCGCCCCCAGCCTTGCCGGTTGCTATGCCTTGATGCACGATATTCCGAACCTGATTGTAGTAGCTCCGGGTCAGCACTCTTTGCGCTGCTGTCAGGGACGTGGTCGTGCCAGCGATGCGTAAATCCCCCGAGGCGGTAATCACTGCAGAGCTCGCATTGTTGCCGTAAATCGACACATAGCCATTGTGTACGGTGATCAGATTGGCAATGGAACCCGTGGAATACGCGCTAACACAGGCCCCGAGACTGGCGGTGAGCAGGGCGAGAAGAACGATGCGTAGAGTGAGGTTGCTGCGGTTCATAGAGAATTCTCCAGTTATCACATATAGTGTAATAGTGATGTATAACACTGATATTTGTAGTGTGGTGTAGATTGGATGTCAAGCACTTAATGGGTGATCTCGGTCCAAGTCCGTAATGCCCGTTTTTTCTTACCGGGGTAGGGGTGTCGAAGGCACTCATTCGGCCTGCCCGCAGAGGTGAGAACCCAGCGTGGAAGGCTCTGCTTACGGAGTGCTCATCCATGCAGGAATTCACATCCTGTCTAGGAGTTGTTGCTGCCTTGCTGGGCACCACCGTCGCTCCGGGCCGGGGATGCTGCTGCAGAGTGCTCATGCTGCAGGCGCTACACTGCGACGAGGAGGTGAATCATGCAAATGATGACATCGCGTTGGCGTCTGGATGGTCAGACTGCACTCATTACCGGTGCCAGCCAGGGTATCGGTCGGGCTACGGCCGGCGAGCTGGCCGCACTGGGTGCCGAAGTGCTGTTGGTGGGCCGTGATTCCGATACTCTCGAACAGACCCGGGAAGAACTGGCGGAGGTCTGCCCGCACAGTCGGCCGCGCTGTTTCGCTGGAGATCTCAGCAATGCCGCAGTGCGTTTCGAATTGTTCGATTGGATTGCGGACCTGGAGGTGTCGCTGTCGCTGTTGGTCAACAACGTCGGCGGTAATGTGTGTAAGTCGAGCCTCGATTACGACCACGCCGAAGTGGCCGAGTTGCTGGAGGTAAACCTGCTCAGTGCCTTCGAAATCAGCCGCCTGGCCCACCCGTATCTGGCCATGCATGGACGCGCCGCGATCGTCAACATCGGCTCGGTTTCAGGGATGACTCATGTCCGCACGGGGGCGCCTTATGGGATGAGCAAGGCGGCGCTACACCAGTTGACCCGCAATCTTGCCTGCGAGTGGGCGGTTGATGGTATTCGCGTCAATGCCGTGGCTCCGTGGTACATCCGCACTCGGCGTACCGGCCCGGCTCTGGCTGATCCAGATTATTTGGAGGAAGTGCTTGAGCACACTCCGATCGACCGCATCGGTGAGCCTGAAGAGGTTGCGGCTGCGGTGGCCTTTTTGTGCCTGCCGGCTGCCGGGTACATCACCGGTCAGGTACTCGCGGTGGATGGCGGGTTTCTGGCCAACGGTTTCTGAGAGCGGAAGGGCAAACGCTACGCTTATCGCTGATACGGGCTTAACGGCAGTTGCGAAATTGCTCGCGTAAAGTGGCGGCGCGCTGTTCAAATTGCTGGCGCCGCGGTGGGTAGGATTCACGCAAAGTATTGTCGATTTTCGTAAGCTGTTGATCCAGTCGATTGCAGAGGGCCGCCCGGGGCATCGCTACACAGCGGTCACGGACCTAGGTGTAATACCCGGCAAGCGGCGAGGTGACATGGGCAACCCAGTCAACTACCGGTGCAGAAATCCCAGCCCTACCCGGACCGTAAACTCGGGACAGCGGCATTTGCGGAATACCGAGCACGCCCAAAGGAGCACGGTAAGCGGGCGGATTGGGGGTGTCACTTACGTAGATTTTGCTGTTGACAGCACCACGACACCAATACAGTGTGGGCAGAGACCTAGGCAGAATAGTGATGGGGGGTGGGGCAGTTTTGCTTGAAGGTGGCTGTTGGGAAGACAGCAATAATTGCGGAGCAGGTTTGGCAGGTGGTGGTGGGGGAAGCTTTAGCAAGGTCTGCCGGGCATTGTGTGGACAGGGCCGATCCTGAAAAGTAACGTGATCCTGGGAGCCGATACAGCGATACACTGGCCTGGTGGATGCTGGTACGGCAAAGAACAGCAGTGCGAACAGGGCCAGACGGCGCAGCATGAGGGTTAGGGCCCACGGGTCGGATCGGGACAGGACGGAATCAGCATACCGTCGCCTAACCGGATGCGTTAGCGTAGAAGTTTTTCGGCGCTCCCGTCATGCCGACGATCCTCGTTGACCTGTTCAGTGATACCAAGACCCGGCCTACAGCGGCCATGCGGGCGGCGATGGCTGCCGCCAAAGTGGGCAATGAACGTGCCGGTGAGGATCCCACCGTACAGGCGTTAGAGGTACGCGGGGTGTATTTTGGGTGAAGTGCTGTCTGGATAAGCGGGGACCCGCCATCTACGAGGTGTTTTCGGTGCGGTTTGTCGCCCTCAGAAACTCACTTCATAGGGATCACAGGCAAATCCGACCGCCAGCCCTGCGGCACCAACATGAACCATAGCGGTCATGCTCATCACGCTTTCAAGCACGTTGACGCTGTGTTCGGCACAGACCTCGCAGAGCGACTGATAGCCTTGCAAAGCGTGCAGGTCATCGAGCTCACCGCCATAGCTCAGGCTAACTACCGGAACCATCAATCCCGTTCGCACTCGTTTGATGGTATGTTGGAACAGTGCTTCGGCGCCTGCTTCGAAGCCGCGTACCTTACCTACCGGCAGGGTATCTTTGTGATAGGCGCGCACGATGGGTTTGATGTTCAGTGCGCTGCCCAGGGTGGCGGCCATCCAGCCCACACTCCGATCCCCCCTCTTCTTGGCCCGGGCACGCAGATAGTAAAGATCACGCGGCAGGAAATAGCAGCTGGAATGGGCGGCGACCTGTTCGAGGCGCTCGCGGATTTGCCCGGGCGAAGTGTCGCCGCCAATTAGCCGAATCCCTTCCCAGGCAATGGGAACCTGGCCGGCAAACACCGTCTGGGTGTCGATGACCCGCATCAGAAACGGACCGCTGAGTCCGGCTGCGGCACGTATTGCATGGTAATCCTTGAGAATGGCGTAGCTGGCACGCAGGGTGTTTTCATAGATCAGACTGCGTGAGGCCGTGATGGTCAGGCAAAAAACTGCGTCATATTGGGTTACCAGTTTATCGAGGAACAACTGGTGCACTTGGTCAACACTGAACGGCTCGGTATCTGCTGCATGCGCACGATCGCCGAGACTCTCGTGAAAAAACTTGAGTGTTGCTGCCGGGTCGTGTCGATCGACGAATGAATGTTCGTCAATGCAGACGGTAATGGGCAGGATGGTGATCCGGTGTTTGCGGATAAAATCGATAGGCAAATCGCAGGCCGAGTCTACAACTATGCCGATGCGCATCGTTCAGCCCCCAAGGAGTCGTTGCACCCGCTGCTACCTTAGCATGCCAGACTTGCTATGGAACATACATAGACCTTTTGGTTCAACGCAGTTCACGGTAGATATCGGCGTCAAAAGCATCGACTTGAATAACGTCTTCACGGGCCTTACGTGCCAGCCCGAGGCGCTTGTATTCGTAAGAGGATAGATCCACGATCCTGCTGGATCCGCCATTCGTCAAGCATCCGGCAAAGTTGTTCAACCGGGCCATGCAGGAATTCCTGTTCAGAAGGGCTCAGCGGCTGGCAGCTAAAGTTCAGTAGGCGTCGCCGGCGTGATCGGCCCAAGAACAACTCGGTATCCCACCAGATCGTACCGGCTTTCAGTGCTATGCGTTCGGTGTCGCCAAGTCGAAACGGGTAAGAGGGAATACGCGAACAGCATGCGGCGTAGTGGCGGCAGGCCGAACCCCCGTGCCAGCACGCTGCTGAGCAAGGCCAGAATATATCAGGCTGGACCGAGCTCGGCAGTGACCTGCCCGGCCCAGAGCGCTAACACCGTAGCGCAGCGGCTCCGACGCGCCACCCCACCAGAGTTGGCCGAGAAAGGCGCCAAGCACGAATAGAAACAGAGCGATCGGTACCCTATACACCACCAGCATGACAACCATCCAGGATGGGAGCGCTACTTACTGTGACCGTCTCTCAAGAGGACAGCCCAGATCGTTATGTGAACATTCTTGATCCTGTGTGGTGCGGCGGTTGTTGTTGTTCAGCTTGGAGAATAAGCCGTCCTCCACGCGGCAAGACCAGGGCAGATACACTGTACGGGTGAATATTTGAATGGCCTCTTGTCGGCGTGGTGGCGTCGGTGCATCCTACCGTCGGGCAGGTCATGGCGGTGGAGCTTGCGGAAGAGATCGATGAAAGAAAAACACGAAATCGTCAGTAATTGGCTGCCACGCTATACCGGGATTCCCCTTGGTGACTTTGGCCAGCACATTTTGCTTACCAATTTCAGTCACTATCTACAACGTTTTGCGGCCTGGTACGAGGTACCAATACGCGGTGTTGACCGGCCCATGCCTACCGCCACGGCCGACGGGATCACCATGATCAATTACGGTATGGGTAGCCCTAACGCCGCTACCGTCATGGATTTGCTGTCTGCCGTGGCTCCCAAAGCGGTGTTGTTTCTGGGTAAGTGCGGAGGGTTGAAGAAGAAAAATCGTATCGGTGACCTGGTGTTGCCGATTGCCGCCATTCGCGGTGAGGGCACCAGTAACGACTATTTACCGCCAGAGGTGCCGGCGATGCCGGCTTTCCAATTGCAACGTGCGGTATCGACCATGATCCGCGATCTTGGGCACGATTACTGGACCGGAACCGTATTCACCACTAATCGACGGGTCTGGGAACACGACGAGGTCTTCAAAAAATACCTACGTCGTACCCGCAGCATGGTGATCGACATGGAAACCGCTACAGTGTTCGCGGCCGGCTTTGCCAACGGAATTTCCTGCGGGGCTCTGCTGTTGGTATCCGATCAGCCGATGATCCCTGAAGGAGTTAAGACCGAAGTCAGCGACCGCGTGGTCACCGAACATTTCGCCGAGATTCACATTCGTATCGGCATTGAGGCCCTCAAGTTGGTTCGTCGCCACGGTCGCAGCGTCAAACATCTACGTTTCGAGGAGGATATCGACTGAAGGGAACCTCTCAAAGCCTACTGCGCGAATTGCTTGCGGTGTCGTGTGCTCGTTCGCGCCTCGCCTATCGATTTGATAGGTCTCGCTGCTCACTGCGCGAGGCCTGGCACTCGGCCCGCTCGTGATGGTTTTTAAAGGTTCCCTGAAGATTGTGATTAACGCATGCTCGGAGCATCCGGTTTGGATGCGTTCCCCGCAAGCATTCATGCCGTATGAGCAGAGGAAGTTCAATGAAATTACCTAAGCAGGTGCTGGGTTTGAGTGGGTTGATGGTCGCCGTACTGCTGATGGCTTCCTCGGCCTGGGCGGCGGTCATACCGAGCTTGCAGATTGTCGAGAGTGTGCCCGCAGACACCGTGTATGGGCAGCCTGGTGTGCCACGAACTCAGCAGGTATGGCTGGAGATGATCCGTGCGGCCCGGACTCGCATCGATATTGCCGCGTTTTATATCGCCAATCAGCCCGGCAAGGCCCTGCAACCGGTACTCGATGCCTTGGTGGCACGGGCTCATGCCGGGGTCAAGGTGCGGATTTTGCTCGATCAGACCTTTATGCGTGAAAGTCGGCCCAGTTACGACTGGTTGCGTAAGGTATCCAATATAGCCATTCGCATTTTGCCCGTGGATAAATTGACCGGTGGGGTGCTGCATGCCAAGTATTTCATCGTCGATGGAAAAACGGTTTTTGTTGGTAGCCAAAACTGGGACTGGCGGGCACTCAGCCAGATTCATGAAATCGGCGTACGCATTCATAACCGGCGCTTGGCGCGTACTTTTGAGGCGGTCTTTGAGTTTGACTGGCGGTTGGCCGGTGACCCCAGTTTGCCCAAGGCGGCGAAGCTAGCCATGCGGGCACCGACTTTTGCTCCGGTTACTGCCGGCGACCCCATCATTTTACGAGGTGCGCATGATGCACCGCTGATTGCTTTTCCCGCCTTTAGTCCGACGTCCATGAGCCCGCATTGGGTCAGCACCGAGCAGCCTGAACTGGTACGACTGATCGAATCCGCCCAGCACATACTGCGAATCCAGGTGATGACTCTGTCGGCACTTGTTCACTATGGCCCCAAGGGGTACTGGCCGGCACTGGATACGGCCCTGCGCGATGCGGCGGCCCGCGGCGTCAAGGTACAGATTATCGTTGCCGATTGGGCTTTGCGCAGACCCATGCAGGCTTATCTCAAGAGCCTCGCTGTGCTACCCGGCATCACCGTGAAGTTCAGCACCTTACCGCAGGCATCGGTAGGATTTATTCCCTATGCACGGGTCGAGCACTGCAAGTACGCTGTGGCCGATAGCCGCCGTGTGTACATCGGCACCGGCAACTGGCAGTGGAGCTATTTTAACAACAGCATTGATGCCTCGGTGTTTATCAGCGGCACTGGCCCGGCCCGCACTCTGACGCGGATCTTCAAGCGCGACTGGAATGGCCCTTACGTCACCACGCTACGGCCTAGCGGGCACTACAGCCCACCGCGGATCCGCTGACTATGAGCCTAACCTACACCACCCGTTCTAGGCCGGGTGGTGTAGGTTAGGGGAGGTTTTCCCGGTCACGATGACTTGGGCAAGTCGCTGGTCAGTGGGTCGATTGCGAGCCAGGGAAGCTTAGCGACAGGCCCGAACCCTGCACCGTTTCCACCCAGTCGATGGTGATGCTCTGGGCGCGCTGCGCACTGCCCGGATCAAAATGCACCTCGATACCGTTGATGGTACTGATAATATCGTTAGCACCAGCTGGGGCAATTTGAAAGCTGGCCGACAGATCGGCACTGATCTCCAGGTGCAGTACGGTATCGTCGGCGTCACTCATGCCGCCCCGAATGGCTTCGGCGGCTAGGTCGGTGACCGTGAATACGGGTGGGGTACGATCCGGCTCGGGTACCCCGAACAGCCGATGCAACTCGCCGCTGGCATACATTTGGCGGATGATGTCCGCACCACCGACCAGCTCGGCGTCGATATACAGTTGTGGAATCGTCGGCCAGTCGGAGTAAAGCTTGATGCCTTCACGAATATCCTGGTCTTCCAGCACGTTGACCGTATGGTACTCAGGCAGTATTTCATTAAGGATGCCCGTTGTTGAAGCGGAAAAGCCGCACATTGGCTGGGTACGCGTGCCTTTCATGAACAACACCACGTGGTGCGACTTCAGCAGTTCATCAATGCGGGTTTTCAGGGCAAGGTCAAGCGACATGACAAGGGTCCAGTTGGATAGGAGAGCGCCATTGTAGCGCGGCCGGGTGTCCGGTTCCCCTGGGCGTTCAGCCCGGGCTCACTGAACGGCCATTGTCCGGGTACAGAATGCTGAGCGCCCAAGCGGGTGCTCAGAGCGGTGGCACCTTGTACAATGAAGTCGATGTTTCAGGGTAGCTCCGTCTACCCCGATATGTTTCATTGCTTAAGGAGATCGTTATGTCACATGAAGGCTATCATGAACGCTTGGAGAAATTGTCTGCTGGGACCCAGGATATGCATCGAGCTATTGTTTCCCTCATAGAAGAACTCGAAGCAGTGGATTGGTACAACCAGCGGGTGGATGCATGCGGGGACAGTGAGCTGCGGGCGATTCTTGCGCATAACCGGGATGAGGAGAAAGAACATGCCGCCATGGTGTTGGAGTGGATGCGCCGCAAGGATCCCAAGCTCGACAAGGAGCTGAAGGATTATCTATTTACGGAAAAGGCTATCGCTCACCAATAGGAGTCTGTCGGACTTGGGATGTCGTAGCGAGGTGGATGGAAAATCAAGGCTGGTTTTTTTATCTTTTGAGGCGAATAGTGGTTCTATTTAACGATAAAAAGTGAAAAAATGGACCGATTTTCCACCATCACAGTAGATCCTTTCCAAGTCCGACAGGCTTCTAGGTGGGTAAGCTTCTCGTCGCAGCTTGTTCGAGTTGCCGACAGAATCAGGAGAACACCATGCCTAGCTATTACCAGGACAAGCTTGTTGAACTCACGGCCGAAAAGATCACGTTTCATCACTACTATTTTCCTTTTGGCGATCGCAGCGTTCCGTTCAAACAGATTGAGTCCATCGAGGTTGCTCCGTCTACGATCATGAGAGGGCGTTGGCGAATCTGGGGTACGGGGGATATCCGTACCTGGTTTCCGCTAGATATCAAGAGGCCAGTCCGTGAGCGGATATTTGTTGCAATGTTACGCGGCAGTTCACGACGTATTGGCTTCACGGTCGAAGATTCTGCAAAGGTTGAGGCCATTCTGAAGGATTCCGGTTTGTTGCATTCAGTGCCAGCAGTCTGACTCTGGGTAGTGGCCGCTGCCCAGGGTGGCCGAGCTCTGTTTAATTGCGGGGCAGCACCCATCACCACCAGTAATACATATGAGGAGTCAATATGATAAATGCCAAAATTTCATCTATTCGGGCCATGGAAATACTCGATTCGCGTGGTAACCCGACGGTACGGGTATTCGTCGAACTTGATGATGGCACGAGCTCTGTCGCCTCAGTGCCATCCGGGGCAAGTACCGGAGAGAATGAGGCGATTGAGTTGCGAGATGGCGATACAAGTCGGTATGCCGGTAAAGGCGTACTGCAAGCCGTAGCGAATGTAAATGACCAGCTCGGCCCACAACTCATTGGTATGAATGTGCATCAGCAGCCCTTGATCGACCGTGCCATGGTCAATCTGGATGGAACCGCAAATAAATCGAAACTTGGCGCAAATGCGATACTGGGAGTATCTATGGCCGTTGCCCGGGCTGCTGCACTGTCATCTGGAATACCCCTTTACCAATATCTGGGTGGTGTTGGAGCCAGAAGACTAACGGTCCCCTGCATGAACATTATTAATGGGGGAGAGCATGCTGATAATAATGTGGATATCCAAGAATTTATGGCGGTGCCATTGGGGGCACCGACTTTCCGTGAAGGCCTCCGTTATGTCTCAGAAACCTTCCACGCGCTCAAGAAAATCCTCCAGGATCGAGGTCTTGCAACCAGTGTAGGTGATGAGGGTGGGTTTGCACCGAACCTGAGCAGTAATGAGGATGCCATAGAGACGATTATTCAGGCTATCGAGAAGGCCGGTTACAAGCCAGGGGTGGATATTGCTATTGCGGTTGACAGCGCTGCCAATTCATTTGCGGTTGATATGCAAGGTAGCTATGACCTGAAATGGTCGGGCGCAGGAGCCATGCAAAACGATGATCTGATTGCCATGGCAGAGGAATGGGTATCGAAATACCCCATTATTCTTTGGGAAGATCCCTTGGCTGAAGGTGACTGGGAAGGCTTCCAGAAGTTCACGCGTCGACTTGGGGGAAAGATCGAGGTAGTCGGTGATGACAACTTTGTAACCAATACCCAGTATATCCATCGGGGGATAGAAGAGGGTACAGCTAATTCTGCACTAATTAAGCTTAATCAAATAGGTACTGTAACAGAGGCAATAGAAGCGGTACGCATGTGTCGTGATGCAGGCTGGCGCTACTTTATATCTCACCGTTCTGGAGAAACAGAAGATACGTTTCTAGCCGATTTTGCAGTAGCTATGGACGGCGGGCATTTGAAAACCGGGTCAGCATGCCGAGGCGAGCGTATTTCTAAATACAACCGCTTGTTAGAGATTGAGCAAGAGCTAGGTAAGGAAGCTCTATATTATTGGAATTAGATATTTATCCTATCACCATACCTATTAGGAGCTTGTCGGACTTGGGGGGTCGTAGTGAGGCGGATGAAAAATTGTGGACCGTTTTTT
>CAJXGK010000028.1 GCA_913053815.1 uncultured Rhodanobacteraceae bacterium | reverse complement strand
TGGATCCCGGGTCTACGCCCGGGATGACAAGACTAGGGCGCTGCGCTCTGTCCGGGATGACCGGACAAGGGCACCGTAAACCACGGCGGTGGACAAGCGGCCGCCACCCTGCCATTCGTTATTGCTTCGCCAGCAGGCGATGGTAGGGTTCCCGTAAGTTGGGGGTGAGTTACAAACCCCAACAATTTGGCCATTACGTTGGTTCAGGGATGCTGATCCGGCTGTGACGATACAGCCGGTACGAGTTGACCGGTGCAGGCCTGGCGTCGTATCAGGGCCTGGGCGGCTGCGGCCGGATGGTGTTGCTGGGTGCGCAACACCCAGGCGGTCTGCCAGATCCGCACACATAAGGCGCCATTGGCAGGAACGTTCTGCATAGCCTGGCTGAGGAACCCGGCAGCAGCCTGCATGTGACCGAGCCCCAAGGCAGCTTCGGCGCGGGCTTGCAGCAAATCAGGGGCATCGGGATTTTCTTTGCGAGCACGGTCCAGGATTGTTGCTGCCGAGGCGTAATGGGCCATTTCGAGGTCTTCTTCAGCCCGACTCAGTAGGGTATCTACGGCGGGAGAATGCAGCAGATGGATGCGTAGTCCACCCGGGCGAGCTTGAATGTGCGCAGTGCGGATCGAGTTCATTTGCGGCGCTGTAGGAGGCGGCACCGGGGCGGTTTTGCGTACCGCCACCGGGCTGGCACAGGCCGCCAGCACCAGGCTCAGCGCGACGAGGATGAGGCGTTTGCCGGGGATGCCCCCTTGAACCAGTTTTTCAACTCTTGCCAGTAACAATGGTCTTCCTCCTTGGGTAGGTAGCCCTGGATAAAGGGAATTTGCCGGGCCCCCTGACAGGTCTGCTGGGTCTGATGCCCGGTTTGTGGATTGATCCAGGCCATTTGTAAACCAGATCCCGGTGCTGCCGGCAAAGCCCGGGTTGGCAGTAGTGAGAATAACCGCATCCATACCGGCAGGGCAGCGCTGGCGCCCCACAAATGGGTAGGCTGGTTGTTGTCACGGCCGACCCAGACCACCGCCAGATGTTCGCCGGTATAACCGGCAAACCAGGCATCACGCTGGCCTTCGCTGGTGCCGGTCTTCCCCGCTACATGCAGCGCCGCCAGGGGTGAACGGCTCAATGCCGCAGCGGTACCGTAGGTGGTGACCTGCTGCAGAGCCCAGGTAAGCAGATGAATGGCGGAACGATACTCCCCCTTGCCCGGTTTTACGGTATAACGCAGCAATAGTTTGCCGTGGGCATCGAGCACCCCGCGTACCGCAGTGAGTGGTTCGGCGCGGCCTCCCGAGGCCAGAAACTGGTACATGTGGGTGAGCTGGAATGGTGACAAATCCTCGGCACCCAGCAATAGCGATGGATTGGGATTGACGTTTTTCAGGCCAAAGGATTCGAGTAGCTGTTGTACCCGGCGTACCCCTAAAGCAAACCCCAGTTGCACTGTGGCCTGATTGTAGGAGTGAGCCAGCGCATCGACCAGCAGCACTTTGCCATGGCTGATGTGATCGTCGTTTTGTGGTGACCAGATGCGGCCATCGGGTTGGTGCCAGGTCACCGGTGCATCATTGAGGATACTTGCCAGCGACCAGCGTGAAGGCTGAGCAAGGGCTACCAGATAAGCGAAAGGCTTGATGGTGGAGCCGATCTGGCGGCGCGCATCGAGGGCCCGGTTGAAGCCGACTTCTGATGAGTTACGACTGCCGACTAGGGCCAGCACCTCTCCACTGTGGGCATTGGTCACCACCACGGCGCCTTGTAAACCGCGCCCTTGGGCTCCAAAACCGTACAGGGTGTTGGAGAGGGCCTGTTCGGCATCGAGTTGGGCGGCGGGGTCGAGGGTTGTGTAAACGGCCAGGCCTCCGCCACGTAGGCGTTGATTATCAAAATCTTCGTGCAGTTGTCGACGCACCAGATCCATGAAATCAGGAAATCGGTCACGAGGCAGGCGGGCGTTGGGATTGACTCCCAGCGGGGCGCTCATGGCTCGGGCCATTACGCTGGAGGAGATCAGGCCGGTTTGGTTGAAGATGCGCAGTACCGCATTGCGTCGTGCTAGGGCCCGTGATGGGTAGCGACGCGGGTTGTAATAACTGGGACCGCGCACCATTCCCACCAGCAGGGCGAGGGCGGGCGGTCGCAGAGTCTGCAGTGGGCGGCCGAAGTAGAACTTGCTGGCGGCAGCAAAGCCGTGCACGGCTTGGCCACCCTGCTGGCCCAGAAACACTTCGTTGATATAGGCGTCGAGGATTCGGCCCTTGCGGTAATGCGCGGTAATTAAAACCGAGATCAAGGCCTCATTAAGTTTGCGTACCAAAGTTCGGCTGTTGTCCAGAAACAGGTTGCGAACCAGCTGCTGGGTAAGGGTGGAGCCCCCCTGGGCCATGTGTCCGCTGCGTAGGTCCACATACAAAGCGCGGGCGATGCCTTTGAAGTCGATACCGATATGGTGTTTGAAATCGCGGTCTTCGACGGCCTGCAGTCCGGTAACTAGCAGGGGGGGGACCTGCTGCAGGGTTACGACTTGGCGCTCTTCCTGTTCAGCACCGTATAGGGTGGCGATGCGAGCGGGGTCGAGGTGCCAGCAGCTCAGAGATCGATGGGCGGTCAAGTCGGTCAGACTGTGGACCCTACCGGCCGCCAACTTGACCCGGACCCGGCGGGGTAATTCACCCCCTAGCGGATCACGATAACCGCGTGAGGCAATCACGAAGGTGCTGGCCGCCTGATTCTGGCTCCAGGTACCGGGCTCGTAAGCCGTGTAGGGAACCCGCTGATAGTCAGAGAATTTCAGCTCTTGGATCAGAGTGCGTGCATTCATAGGCAAAGCGGGAGTCAGTGCCACCGGGCGTGCATAGACCCGGGTAGGCTGGGAAAACTCGAGATCACCAAACCGCGATTGCACGCGCTGGTTGAGTAGGTACCCATACGGCCCCAGAAAACCGACCGAAAAACCCAATCCCAGCCAGAAAGGCCAGCGCAACCACGGCCAGAGGCGTCGAAATAGAGAGGCGTGTGATTTGGGCACCTACGGATTCCTGGATAAATGAAGGCTTGGAAGGCCGGTCAACATTGTGTCGCGATGATCTTGTGTGGACACTCTGGCAAGCTTGCGAGGGAAATGCCAGCGTCAATAGCTCGGTTTTGAGCGTAGCTGGATACGGATGTACGGCGTGTCTGCATAACGGTCCAGACGGCAGTCGTAGGGCAATAGCCACCCGCCATTCTGGTTGCTGGGAAAGATCAGCCTACCCCCACTGCACGGCCGGGAGGGTCCGAAATTACGATGGCGGCTAAGTTGTAGCGGGCCAGAGCCGGGCATGGCTTCAGGGCGTAGATGGAGTGGTTTGTAAGCGTTGGCTGAGCGCCTTAATCGCGGGGCTGTCGGGGCGTAGCTTGCGGGCCTGATTGAGGGCCAGACGGGCGAGGCGTACCTGCCCCTGGTTGAACGCGTGAGTAGCTCGCTGCAGCCAGGCTTGGGTCAAGCGGTTGCGTAGCGGCGCCAGTCGTAAATCGGTAGGGGCAAGCTGAGTCAGTGTACTTAGCCGATTACCGGCTTGCTTTAGCTTTCCTGTATCCAGGGCCGTGATCACTTGCCGGGCAACCCGCTCAGGCAGTGCCGCCAGTTTGCTCAGTGCCGTGGTGTTGTAGCCATCCATCACTAGTATTTGCCGATATAGGTCGTAGGCGCTGGTTCCCTGGGGTAACAGGTAATGGCCCTGGCTTGTGGCCTTTTTTGCCAGTTTCAACAGATGCCGAATCTTGGCTTTCTGGACAGGCGTAAGCCGGGTCTGGTTACGTTGTGCGAGGCGCTGCTCAAGCTGTGCCTGGGTGGCGGCGAGTATGGCTGAACGCGGGGTCAAGGCCTGAACCTCGGCCAGTAGATTTGTGGCAGCGTGTAGGTGGCCGGTCTCCAGATTAGCCTGGGCCTGAACGATGAGCGCGGTGGCCACTTGGGCCAGACCGGCTATGGCCGCATTATTGCCGGGATCCTGCTGCAGGACCGCCCGGTAGATTGCCAGTGCATTACCACCGAGCGGACGGGTAATGTGGCCATGCGTCAATAGTTGGTGTGCCTGTTGCAGGCTGTGGGTGCGTTGCATCTGATTCTGCTGTTGCAGACTAGCCAGCTGAGCCCGTAGATTCGGTAGTTGAGCATTATTCGGCAGCAAGGCAGCGAGTTGATCAATATGGGCGGTAGCTTGCGGCGCGTTTTTCTGGCTGAGGGCGGTTGCGGCCTGTATAGCGATGGCGCTGCCTACCTGATGCAGCCCGTGTCGGGCGACGGCGTTATCGGGGTCGACAGCGAGGATCTTGTTGTAGAGTGCTGCCGCTCCATGCGGACCCATAAGGTGGCCATCAGCCAAGGCCTGGCTAGCCCGATTGACCAGTTCAGTAAGTTTCAGTTGCTTGGCGCGTTGGGTACGGATAGCAGACTGGACGCGGTTTAGTTTAGGGGTTGCTCCGAGTAGGTTGCGGGCGCTGTTCAGGGCCACCGAGGCCTGCTCCAGATGGCCCGCTGCCAGGTCCGCACTGGCCCGTTTTAGTTCAGCTTGCCCCACCTTGGTCAGCCCGGTCTGAGCTACTTCGTTGTCGGGATCCATGGCCAATACTGCACGATAATCGTCCAGAGCTCCCTTGTGGCCGTTGCCGCCGAGGCGCCCGGCAGCTAGGGCCTGGGTACCCTGGTCGAGCAGACGGTTGAGTCGGGTATTGGGAAACATTTGGGCCAGATACTGCGGGTGCGTATAGACCCAAGTACCGGCAGATAACAGCAGAAGTGTCAGCAGAACGAGTATCCGCCAACGTTTACCGGGGCTGCGCAATGGTTTCGGCAGGGCGCTGAGCTGGCGTGGCTCAGCGTGGAAATGCGGCAGTTCATCCTCACTGGCAAGCGGTCTTTCCTTAGCGCTTGGCCGAGGCGGCTCGTGACGAGTCGGTGGGGGTTGAGTAGGGTGTTGGGTGCTCATAGCTTGACCTGGGATACCGCACAAACTCTAGCACTGGCCGGGATGGGTAAGACAGTCTGAGGTGGAGCGGTTCAGGGGCGGGCTAGCCGACGGGCATCAAGAACATTAGGCAAAGCCACCAGTTTGGCCAGCAATTGGGCGAGTTGGGCGAAATCGCGCACTCTCAGGGTATA
The DNA here is from genome assembly GCA_913053815.1 of uncultured Rhodanobacteraceae bacterium. Classification (GTDB taxonomy): domain Bacteria; phylum Pseudomonadota; class Gammaproteobacteria; order Xanthomonadales; family Rhodanobacteraceae; genus Metallibacterium. The sequence goes on along the minus strand of CAJXGK010000028.1, from coordinate 6,696 downwards.
GCGCATATCTACCTCACCACGGTCTGGAAGGCGGTGCGACTGGGAGGCGATGATTTGCGCGCCGGACTGGGTCAGCACACTGGTCACATCTTTCAGCAGTTCCTTGCGCTCGTAGGCTCGCAGGGTGATATCGGCCTCGTAGGCGCGGGCGCTGGCCTGTCCCCAGTTGACCGAGATCACCCGATCCGGATCGCGCTGGGCCAGTCGGGCCATGCTTCTGCAATCGGCCCGATGCACCGATACGCCGCGGCCGCGGGTGACATAGCCGCGTACCGGGTCACCCGGTAAGGGCTGGCAGCAGCGGGCCAGGCTGAGCAACAGATTACCGACCCCTTCGATAACCAACTCACCGGCCTTATGGGGTACAGAGCGGAGGCTTGTAGGGGGAAGAGCTGTCGGCTCAGCTGAAGGGGGTGCCTGCAAGGCCCGGCCAATCTGTCCTGAGCCAATTTCACCTAGTGCCAGGGCCTGGTACACGTCATCCATGTTGCGTAGATTGAGTTTGGTCGGTAGTTCGGCGGCGGTATCGGATTCCACCCCGAGACGCTTGAGTTCCCGGTCCAGAAGATTGCGACCGGCATCCAGATTGTCCTGCAGCTGGATCCGTCGAAACCAGGCCCGTACTTTGCCCCGCGCCCGCCCCGTAGTCAGATACGCCTGATGCGGGGCCAGCCAGTCACGACTGGGCTGAGAGATCTTGCTGGTTAGAATTTCGATGCGGTCACCGCTTTGCGGGACGTGTGACAAAGGCACGATACGACCATTGACCTTGGCCCCACGGCAGCGATGACCGACCTCGGTATGGACATGGTAGGCAAAATCCAGCACCGTGGCATTCTGCGGCAGATCCAGTACCTCCCCGTGCGGGGTCAGCAGATAGACCCGATCCTCAAGCAAGTCACTGCGAAAGTCAGCGAGTAACGCTTGGTCGTCTTCACCTTCATGGCGGATTTCCAGCAGTTTCCGCATCCAGGTGATCTTGTCCTCAAAGCCCCGTCCCAGCCGAGCGCCTTCCTTGTAGCGCCAGTGCGCGGCGACGCCGAGTTCGGATTGACGGTGCATCTCGTGGCTCCGAATCTGTACTTCTAGGGTGCGTCCCTCCGGGCCAAGCACCGCCGTATGCAGGGAGCGGTAGCCATTGGGTTTGGGACGGGCGATGTAGTCGTCAAACTCGCTGGGAACCGGTGCCCAGAGCTGATGCACGATACCGAGTACTGCATAACAGTCGGCTACATTATCGGTAAGCACCCGCAAGGCGCGAATGTCGTACAGCTCCGAAAAATCCACCTGCTTACGCTGCATCTTTTTCCAGATGGAATAGATGTGCTTGGGCCGACCCGCCACTTCAGCTTTGATACCGGCTTTATCGAGGGTCCTAACCAGATGGGCCCGGGTATCACGTATCCATATCTCCCGATTGCTGCGGCGCTCATCGAGCAGGGCGGCGATGCGCTGGTAGGCCTGCGGCTCCAAAAAACGAAAAACTAGGTCTTCCAGTTCCCATTTCAGTTGCCAGATACCCAGGCGATTGGCCAGCGGTACGTGTAGGTCTGCCGTCAACGCGGCCAGGCTACGGCGGGTCATATCATCTGCCGGGACCGCAGCGCGCAGCCGTGCAAGCTGTCGCGCCAGCAGGATAAAGACCACCCGCAAATCACGAATGATTGCCAATAACAGGCGTCGTAGTCCTTCGGCACTGTCACCGACGCGCTGCTGGTCGTGCAGCACCCAGACCTTTTCCGCCGCCTGCTGGCCCTCGATTAGGCGGCGCACACCGGGGTTCTGAGCAACCTTGCCAACGTCGGTAGGCGTATCGGTTTGCAGCAATGCGAACCACACCGTCGCGGCAAGCGTTTCAGCGTCGCATTGCAGAGATTCCAGCAACACCAAGGTGTCAACCAACACCTCGTCATCGTTTAATTTTGGCAACGCCTTGTCGAGCGCCGAGCGCAGCGGTTCCTCCGTCTCCGGATGGGCGTCGACCCACTGCCGCAGATTCGTACTTAATTTACTGTCCGCTGCCATAGGAGAAGTGTAACGCGCGATCGCCCGTGGTCGCCGTACCAAGGCCAGAACCGCGCTGCGCTTCTCCCATGGAATTGTGTTGTTGGATCACCGCCCGTGGTGCCGTGACATCGGATCTGGGTGCTCTGATCCCGGTAGCATCGCACCAGGCGCTTGATATGACGAGCGCTCTGCCCTAACTGGCGTACCGCCGTGCCTTGGCCTAAGTGCTGCTCTACCACCGCTCGGATTACCCTCAGCCGATCCACTTCTTTGCGACTCACCGTAATGTGTTCCTCCGTCACAAGTTCCCCTATAAGAAGAAGGGGAACATTCCTGAATTGCCTTGGAGCGCTTGGCTATGTACGAATAATCGAATCCATACCTCCGGATTTTAATTATTCGCCGGCTAATTTGCCGGCGAATAATGATATTTATCTCAAGTACTCTAAAGTGGTGCGTCATGGGCGTATTTTGTGACATGAATTTTGATGTCGGGATTGCTGACCTTCAACCTAGCCAAGCAACGCTGTGGGGTTTCCGTTCGGGTGAGCGGGGTACCCACACCAGTCGTACCATCATGTTTGACGAGCTGTCGCATCTACTGGGTGCAGTTCCGGGAGAGGCTTCTCGCAAGGACTATGCGAAGGCTGTCATGGAAGAGAATTGCTTGGGAAAGAGGACAGCAGCAACCCGTAAACTCTCGCTCCAGCGTCTGATCGAGCTGTATAGTCTCGATACTCGTGTTGTCCTGTTTCAGGTCCTGAGAGATTTTTGGGGTCGGCACGAAATGAGTCGACCGCTTCTTGCGCTCCTGCTGGCCCTTGCTCGCGACCCACTCTTACGGGCCACCGCGCGAGCCGTTGTTAGTACACCGTTTGGCCACGAGTTTGCGCGACAATCCATGAAGGACGCCCTCTCCAATGCAGTCGGGGGGCGCTTGAACGAAGCGACACTCGATAAGGTGCTACGCAACGCTTCGTCATCATGGACTCAGTCCGGTCACCTGAGGGGAAGGAGCCGAAAGATTAGGCAATGCATTGAGACGACACCGGCAGTAACTACCTACGCATTGCTGCTCGGTTTTGCTGTTGGGCGGCGGGGTCGTCTGCTGTTCGATACACCTTGGGCCGTGATCCTGGATGCAAGTCCCCATGAACTCATTGATTCCGCTGTTGATGCCAAGCGGCTTGGGCTACTTAATATTAAACAATCTGGCACGATCATCGATGTGTCATTTCCGGCGTTACTCACAGAAAAAGAACGGGAGTTGAACCATGGGACGCATCGACAGATTGGCTGAGCGCTACAAGAATTACATCGCGCTTCCGTGGCAGCAGGATCTGGCCGGTGCCGAGCGCGCCATATTCATCGTCTATGACAAAGCGGATGAGCGACGACTTCGCGCACGCAAGGATCTGTTTGTGCTGGCGACCGAGGAAAGAGGACATGGCTGGCTCGAATGCGATTTGACAAGCGTGTTTGCACGATGGATGGCGGATACGGAGTATCGAGACAGCTATTTTGAATCGCCGGAAGATCTTGAAATCAAACTGGAGGATGATTTTCTGGAGCATGTGGCCGGTTGTGTTAGAGGAGTATTGACGGCTCCGGAAGCAAATGACAACTCAGTCGTTGGCATCTATGGCATCGCTTCCCTGTTCGGATTTGTCCGGGTATCAGAGTTAATCAAGGCAATTGAGCAGGATATCAGGGGCCGCGTAGTGGTATTTTTTCCTGGTGAATACGAGAACAGCAACTATCGGCTGTTGGATGCGCGAGACGGATGGAACTACCTCGCGGTCCCGATCACCTTGCAGGAAGACCGAGGAGTGTACGAGGCATGAAAAACCGGGATATCTATCAGAGAGACCCTAGCAAGATCACCTTGCTGAACAATGGTGTTGCCACCATGACCGATGCTCTGACTATTGATGAGCGCCGCACGCTGCGTTTTGAGATCGAACACTTTGTATGCGAAGGTGAGTACCGACGCGGCCTCGTGCGCATCCTCGATTCTTACGTCAGCAGTCAGGGTCAACCCGAGCAGCCGGCGGCGTGGGTCAGCGGTTTTTTTGGAAGTGGTAAATCCCACCTAGCGAAGATGCTGCGATTCCTGTGGACGGACTACACCTTTCCTGAGGATGGTGCCAGTGCCCGGGGCCTAGCGAGGTTGCCGAACGACGTACGGGACCTGCTGCAAGAGATCTCCACCCTCGGTAAACGCGGGCATGGGTTGCATGCCGCGGCGGAAACACTCGGCGCCGGTGCCGGCGATAGCGTCCGGTTTGCACTCCTTGGTATCGCCTTCAAGTCTGCAGAACTTCCTGAAAGTTTTCCGCAGGCCCGTTTTTGTCTCTGGCTCAAAAAAAATGACCTTTACGACCCGGTGTGTGCCGCAGTCGAGGCCCAAGGGCGAGACTTCCGCCGCGAGCTGAATGACCTGTACGTCAGCCCGCTGATCGCCAAGGCGCTGCTCTTGGTGGACTCGAACTTTGCTGCCAACGAGAAGGAGGCCAAGGCCGCATTGCGTGCCCAGTTTCCCAAACCCAAAGACATCACCACCGACGAGTTCGTCAATGCGCTACAGGACACCTTGGCGCCTAATGGCGATACGCCGTGTACCGTCATCATCCTCGACGAGGTGCAGCAGTACATCGGAGAGGATACCGGCCGTTCTTACGTGGTACAGGAGGTTGTTGAAGCATGTAGCAAACGGTTCGGTGATCGTTTGCTTTTCCTCGGCACGGGTCAAACGGCGCTTTCCGGTACACCGGCGCTGCAACGTCTCCAGGGTCGCTTCACGGTTAATGTCGAGCTTTCCGATACCGATGTCGAAACGGTCATACGGAGAGTCGTGTTGGCGAAGCGTCCCGATCGCGTCAATGATGTCAAATCGGCGTTAGAAGCTAATGCCGGGGAACTTGACCGCCATCTGCGGGGTACCAAGATCGGGCCCCGTCACGAGGACAAATCGATTTTGATCGAAGACTATCCGTTGTTGCCGGTTCGCCGGCGCTTCTGGGAGCACATTCTGCGCGCCGTTGACCGCGCGGGCACCGCGGGCCAGCTGCGCACGCAGCTACGCATCGTCTACGACGCCATCCGTCGCACCGCCGGGCAGCCGGTCGGGTCGGTCGTGCCGGCGGACTTCCTGTTCGAGGAGATTTCCGCCAACTTGCTGCAGTCCGGGGTACTGCTCCGTGAAGCCAATGAGAGCATCCTGGGGCAGGATAACGGCACGTCCGATGGGCGTCTCAAATCGCGCCTTTGTGCCCTTGTGTTCCTGATCCGCAAGCTGCCGCGAGAAGCCGGTGTCGATATCGGTCTTCGTGCGGCGGCCGGCGCGTTGGCCGATCTGCTGGTGGAGGATTTGGTGAAAGATGGGCCTGCATTGCGCGGTCAAATACCAAAGCTATTGGAGGAGCTGGTCGCTGCCGGCACGCTGATGAAGCTCGACGACGAGTACAGTCTGCAGACGCGGGAGAGCAGTGAGTGGGAGGCCGAGTTCCGTAACCGGCAAACGAAGCTCGTCAACGATCCTGCCCGGATGAGCAGCAAGCGGGCCCAGCTCCTGGGTTCCGCGGTCCAGGACGCTATCGGTTCCATGAAACTGCTGCATGGCAAGTGCAAAGAGCCCCGGAAGCTTGCACTGCACTTCGGTGCCGAACCGCCGCAGGGCACCGCCCACGAGATACCTGTCTGGATCCGCGACGGCTGGGGTGCGGACGAGAGAAATGTCATCGCCGATGCTCGAGCCGCGGGCTCGGATAGTTCAGTCATCCATGTCTTTTTGCCAAAATCCCGTGCCGACGCACTAGCGCGGGTTATCGCAGCCCAGAGTGCGGCGAAAGAGTCGCTCGACTACAAAGGTGTGCCTTCGACCCCCGAAGGCATCGAGGCGCGTCAGGGTATGGAGACCCGACTAACCGAGGCGGCCAACAGCCTGCGGAGTCTGGTTTCCGAAATCGTCGACGGCGCGAAGGTATATCAGGGTGGCGGTAGTGAACGGCTGGAGGCATCGGCGCTGGACAAAGTCAAGGAGGCCGCCAACGCTTCTCTGGATCGGCTCTTTTACGACTTCAAGGATGCAGATGACCACCGTTGGCCGAAGGTGATCGAGCGTGCCCGGAAAGGCGCCGAGCATCCCCTGGAAGCACTGGATTACAGCGGAAAGGCGGGGGACCACCCGGTTTGCTCCGCGGTGCTGTCTTTCATCGGTTCCGGAAAGAAGGGTAAGGACGTGCGTGCCCACTTCTCGGCACCGCCCTACGGCTGGTCGCGTGATGCGGTTGATGCTGCGCTTATCAGCCTGTTGGGGACCGGGCATCTGCGGGCGACGGTCAACGGCACACCGCTCAAGCCCGGTCAGCTTGACCAAACCAAGGTATCGAGCGCCGACTTTCGGGTCGAAAGCGCAACCATCGACACCCGTCAGCGCCTGAAGCTGCGCAAGCTCTTCCAGACGGCGAATGTCGCCTGCAAACCGAACGAAGAGGCCGTGGCCGCCGGAGAGTTTCTGACTCGTCTGGGCGAACTTACGCGCGGCGCCGGCGGCGAAGCGCCACGGCCTGAACGCCCGGACACTCGCCATCTTCTGGATCTCCAGTCCCTCGCCGGCAACGAGCAGTTGCTCGGCATTCTGAATCGTTACGACGAGCTTCTAAACAATATTGAAGACGGATCCAAGGC
>CAJXGK010000027.1 GCA_913053815.1 uncultured Rhodanobacteraceae bacterium | reverse complement strand
ACGTGCTGACGTCCAGATTTCGATAATGAAAAAAGGCCTCCAGCGCGGGCATTTCACGGGCCATGAAACGACGATCCTGGCAGATCGAATTTCCGCACATGGGTGACTTTCCGGTGGGTACCCACGACTGCAAAAAGTCTAAAGTAACCTGCTCAGCGGTAGCATGATCAACCGTTGTCGCCAGCACCCTGTCCCACAGACCGGACTTACCGTGCTGTTTGCGATTCCAACTATCCATGCTCTGCAACCGTTCCAGTGGGTGAGCAATGGCCAAGACCGGCCCCTCGGCCAGCACCTTGAGTTCCCGGTCAGTCACCACGCAAGCGATTTCAAGAATCGAATCCGTGTCCGTATCCAGCCCAGTCATCTCCAGATCGATCCAGATCAAGTTGTCATCATGCACAATAACAGCGCCCAGATTGCCGGCCTCCGAGTTTAGCAGCCCCCGCAGTCTGAGCAGGAATGCGCTAGCCTGTGATGAGTCTGAAATACTGGGCCGGACATGGCAGAACACACCTTTTTCTGGCACGACTACGAAACCTTCGGGATTGATCCACAACGGGATCGACCGGCACAGTTCGCCGGCCTACGCACCGATAGCAATCTGCAGATCCTAGGTGAACCGGTAAACGTGCTGTGCAAGCCGGCACCCGATGTATTGCCCCACCCCGATGCCTGTCTGATCACCGGTATCACTCCGCAACAAACCGAACGGGAAGGTCTGATCGAACCCGAATTCGCCGCGATCGTGCAAAGTGAACTGGGAAAACCCGGTACCTGCGGGGTCGGCTGGAATTCACTGCACTTTGATGATGCCTTCACCCGCCATCTGCTGTACCGCAACTTTCATGATCCTTATGCTCGTGAGTGGCGCCACGGTAACAGTCGCTGGGATCTGATCGATCTGGCACGGATGGCCTATGCGCTAAGACCTGCGGGCATGAGCTGGCCATTGCGTAACGATGGTGCCCCCAGTTTCAAACTCGAACATCTGGCCAACGCCAATAGTGCCGCACCTCGCCATGCCCACGATGCCCTGTCTGATGTGGAGTCACTGCTCGCCATAGCCCGCAAACTACGTACCGCACAACCGCGCCTGTGGGACTGGTACTACCGTCTACGCCGCAAGAATGAAGTCTTCGGTCTGCTCGATGTCGCCCATCTAAAGCCTCTGGTGCATGTGTCACAGCGCTATCCAGCCCAGCGTGGCTGTCTTGCCATCATCGTTCCCCTGGCGGCACATCCCAGCCAAGCCAATGCCATTATCGTCGCGGATCTTGGCCTGGACCCGACGAGCTGGATGCATCGATCACCCGAAGAACTGGCTGAACGTCTGTATACGCCACGCGTCGATCTTCCCGAAGACATCGAACGGGCTCCGCTGAAACTAATACGGGCCAATGCCTCGCCGGCCCTAGCTCCGTTGAGCGTTCTCAAAGGAGTGAACCTAAAACGGATTGAACTCGATCTGCAGAAAAATCTCGACCATCTGGAGCCATTGCGCCAATGTGAGGGCTTGGCCGAACGGCTACGTACTCTGTACGCGAATGACACTCGGCAAGCCCCCGTCGACCCGGAACTAGCCCTGTACGATGCCATGCCCAATAATGCCGACCTGGCGGTCATGTCAAGAGTGCGCGCCTCAGCTCCGGCACAATTGGGAGAGCTGGCCCGCGCTTTTCGAGACCCGCGCTATACCGAGCTGCTGTTCCGCTACCGGGCACGCTACTGGCCCGCCACACTTAACGCTTCTGAACAGGATCGCTGGCGGCAATTTCGCCGGGATCGGCTGACCCGTGAAACCCCCTTGACCACGCTGACCATGGAGGCTTGTCTTGCCCGTATCGAAGAGCTACGCGTCCAATCCGGACTGGCCTTGACTGCCACGCCGATACTCGACCAGCTGGAAGTCTGGATCCGTAATCTGGGGGGTGAACTCGGTGATATCTTACCTACCTGATAGATTGCTAGACATGATGTCTAGGACCCGTCTGAGTGATCGAGTAAAGCCGTATCCCTCCCCCGCTGACTCCACCCGTCTCGCTACCACGATCCCGCGCCGCCCCAACGTTTCCATCCATGTCTCAACCCCATTTCACTCCACAAACCTTCCGCTTTCTCGAACGGTTGGCCGTCCACAATGAGCGTCCCTGGTTCAAGGCCCATCAGGACGAATACGAAGCGCAGGTACGCGAACCCTTTCTGGCGCTTATCGCCAGCCTTGTCGAGCCACTGGTTACCATCAGCCCACATTTTCGTGCTGATCCACGCAAACTGGGTGGCTCTTTGTTCCGCATCCAACGCGATGTGCGCTTTTCCAACAACAAACAGCCCTACAAAACCTGGGCTGGAGCCCGGCTGTTTCACGAGCGCCGCCGCGAGCGCCCGGCACCAAGCTTTTACCTGCACATCCAGCGCGGTAACAGTTTTGTCGGTGGAGGCATCTGGCATCCTGAATCGAAGACATTGCGTACACTCCGTGACTTCATCGTCGACAATCCGGCGGCATGGACGCAGACTGTGCATGACCCGGCCTTCGAGCGCCGCTTCCAATTCTGGGGTGAGAGCCTGTTCCGCACTCCTCGCGGCTATGATCCCGATCACCCTCTGATCGAAGATCTGAAACGCAAGAGCTTCGCGGTGGGTAAAAATCTCACCGATGATCTAGTCTGCAGCCCCCAACTGCAGGACACCATGGTACGCAACTGCAAGGCCTTGGCACCGTTGATCGATTATCTTTGCGTGGCCCTGGGATTAGAGTTTTGAGTCGATATTGCGACGGCCGCTACCCCTATTCAGGCCTGAGCAAACGGAAACACCAGCAGATCGCGCAAATCTAGGGCGCCGGACCTGGTCAGCAGCAAGCGGTCAATGCCTATGGCCACGCCGGCGCAATCCGGTAAGTGATCGAGGACGGCGAGCAGACTTGTATCAATCGGTGGCGGCACCTTTCCCTGTTGATGACGGGTGCTCAGATCACGCTGAAAACGCCGTTGCTGTTCGACGGGATCCCGAAGCTCGTGATAACCGTTAGCCAATTCCAGCGGCCCGACGTACGCCTCGAAACGTTCCGCATAAGGATAGGGCTGGTCCCGGATTTGTGCTAAGGCACACTGGCTGGTGGGGTAGTCATAAACCAGCGTCAGTCGGTCCGCAGGAAATCGTGGTTGTACAAGATGGCTGAAGAGCAGATCCAACCAATCGTCTTTGCTTAGCCCCTCTCCCTCAAGGCGATAATCGGATAAGGGGGCCTGTAATTGCGACATCGTTGCCGTCCACGGATCGAGCTGTAATGCATTGCGGAACAGATCTCGATAAGTACTCTTCAGCATTGTGATTGACAGGCCGGAAACTGCCAGTACCTGACCGATCAGCTCCGCCACTTCATCCATCAGCCGGTAGTGATCCCATCCCACCCGATACCATTCCAGCATGGTGAACTCCGGGTTGTGACGGCGCCCGACCTCTCCGTTACGAAATACCTTACCCAGCTCGAAACAATCACCCACCCCTGCAGCCAGCAGTCTCTTGAGTGGATACTCAGGCGAAGTACGCAACCAGCGCGACCGGCTACCGGCATCGATATGACCGTCAAAAGTGCAGCGGAAGCTTTCGATATTCGGATCGGTGTTACCCGCTGCAGAAAGAATCGGTGTTTCAACTTCCAATACGTGACGTGCTGCAAAAAAACGACGTATCTGCCTGTACAATTCGGCTCGTTGCTGCAACTTCACGCGCAATGCATTGACCGTGCTCGTACCGACCGTGGTCATGCCAAAGCTGCATACTTACGCAGGACATCACGCAATCGGGCCGTATCCCAGATTTCCACCCCCAGTTCACGAGCCCGCGCCAATTTTGATCCAGCGCTCTGCCCGGCGATGACAAAGCTGGTTTTCTTCGACACGCTAGAGGACACTTTGGCTCCCAACGCTTCAAGCCGGCTCTTCACCACCTCGCGTGATAAGTTCTCGATAGTGCCGGTCAACACCACTGTCTTTCCAGCCAGCGGGGCAACGCTCGGCTGGCTCGGCAAAGGTGCGGCCTGCAGCAATTCGAGCATGATCTGCTCGGCAGCAAGCAGTGGGTTGCGTTGCCGCAGATCGGCCAGCCAGACTGACAGGTTTTGTGAGGCGGCCCGAGGCAATCCGGCCGCTATCCAGCGCGCCTCACCCGCCTCGATCAAAGCCGGTAGGTTTGGATAATGGCCGGCCATCAATCCCGCCCGCGTCTTGCCAAGCTTGTTAATCCCGGCGGCAATCAACAATTCTTGTAAATACATCTGGGTATGCCATTGCGCACAAGGTGCCCCCTCATCGCGACAATGCACGCCAGCATGCAACATAGCATCCACCACTTGCCGATTGCCGGCTTGGGCGAAAAAGGTGGTCATGGAAGTCGCAGCTTCCCTGCCTACACCGGGAATTTGTCGTAGAATCAAATCAGGAACTTTACGGATAAAACCCATATTACCTAACCACTTGGCAAGTATTTTTGATGTGTTTTCACCAATATGGGGAATGCCAATGGCAAACAGAAATCGGGCCAGCGTGGGATGCTTGCTGGCTTCTATGGAGTTAAGTAGATTCTCCGCCCAGCGGGTCGCTATCTTGCCCTGACGAACGGTTTCCGGGGTGGTTCCATCACGCTCATCCAATTTTTGTTTCATTTCCAGCAGATCCGCCTGCTGTAGTACATAAAGGTCCGCCGGAGTATGCACATACTCAAATTCCACCAGTGCATCGATGATGCGTTCACCCAGTCCCTCAATATCCATAGCCCGTCGGGAAGCAAAGTGGAGTACCGCTTGCTTGCGTTGGGCCGCACAGACCCAACCACCGGAACAGTACCAGACCGCCATGCCCTCCTCACGTACCAATGCTGAGCCGCATACCGGACATACACTCGGCATGCTCCAGGGACGGGCTGCCTTGGGTCGACCTTGGACAACCACCCTAACTACTTCCGGGATCACATCACCGGCCCGACGCACGATTACGGTATCGCCAATGCGCACATCAAGTCGCTCAACCTGGTCGGCATTGTGCAAGGTGGCATTGGTGACCGTGACACCGGCAACCGACACCGGTTTGAGTCTTGCTACCGGCGTTGCCGCACCAGTACGACCAATCTGGATTTCAATATCCAGCACTTCGGTCATCTGCTCCTGAGCCGGAAACTTGTGGGCGATCGCCCAACGTGGAGCCCGAGCTACGAAACCCAGTTGCTGCTGACCGGCATAGTCATCCAGCTTGTAGACCACGCCATCGATGTCATAAGGAAGCTGCTCACGCTGCGCAGCCATACGTCGAAAATAGGCAATCAAGCCGGCGAACCCCGTTGCCGTTGCTACCATAGATGAAACCGGCAGTCCCCACTCGCGTAAACGCTGTAAGGCCAGAGAATGTTTGGGTGGAGGCTGCCAAGCACGAATTTCTCCAAGTGCATAGGCATAGAACGCCAACGGTCGTTGCGCCGTAACCGCAGGATCGAGCTGGCGCAGTGATCCCGCCGCCCCGTTACGAGGGTTAGCCAGTAGTTTTTTACCCTGCTTCAAGGCCCGCTGGTTGTAGGCCTCAAAGCCTGCTTTCGGCATAACAACCTCACCTCGTACTTCTAGAACATCGGGCCATCCTGTGCCTCGTAAATGCAAGGGGATGGCTCGTATAGTGCGGGCGTTCGCAGTGACATTCTCTCCGCTTTCCCCATCTCCTCGGGTGGCGGCCTGTACCAGCTGACCCCGTTCATAGCGCAGACTGATAGCCAAACCGTCCAACTTTGGTTCAACTGAAAACACCGGGTCGGGTCGGTTCAGGGTGGTGCTTATACGCCGAACGAAACCGGCGACTTCATGGAACCGATCGTACTCACCAGTACCGGCTTGAGCATCCTCAAAAGCATTGTCCAAAGACAGCATGGCCATGGCATGACGGACTTCGGAAAAGCCGGCATCGGGCTTGTTACCGATACGCTGGGTCGGTGAATCCGCCGTGACATACTCCGGGTGTTCCTGTTCAATATTTTGCAGCTCACGCATTAACCGGTCGTACTCGGCATCTGGAATCTCCGGATCAGCCCGTACGTAATAGCGATAGTTGGCCTCCTCGATACGCCGGCGTAGACGCTCGATGGTCTCTTGCAGATCGGTGGAACGCGAGTGTTGAGGCATGGATTCTCCTTGACTGCGTACAAGGATAACGGCTTGCTCGAATCGACTCGAGTGGCGCAGAAGGCCCTCCCCTTACGATACGGGTTAACGAAAAGGTGTCCAGGGTTCGTACTACCCAACCATGCTTACCAAAATACACAGAAACGGTAAAGTTTCCGCGATCTGAACGGCTGGATCTCAACATTGATCCGGCGCATTATCCATACTATCAATGACCGGGGGTATGCCATGTTCAAGTTGCTGAGCTACCTGTTCTTGCTGATAGGCCTGAGCCTGAGTCTGGCTACCCCAAGCTATGCCGGAAGTGGCCCTCTGGGCATCGATCAGCGACTCAATGATGACAATCACGGGATCTGGAGACGTAGTCTGCAAAAGCAGGTCTCCTGGACTATCACACTGGGTGCCGTGGCCAGTGCCTCACTATTGGGTAGCCACTCGCGCTTCGGTAAAACGCTATGGCGCTCGGTCGATGCCATGGCCTTCTCGGCGCTAGCCGTTCAAGGCCTGAAAGTTGCCTTGGGACGACAGCGACCCAGTGCCGGCCACGGTCCGAATCAATGGTTCACCCATACCGGGCGCAGTTTCCCAAGTGGTGAAGTCACCCAGATGGCCAGCTTCGTTACTCCCATCATCATGGAATACGGCCATGATCACCCGGCGATCTATGCACTAGCCCTGTTACCTGCCTGGGATGCCGAAGCGCGCATGAAAACTAGGGGACACTGGCAAACAGATGTCCTGGCCGGCGCGGCCATCGGCATGCTCTTCGGTATCTGGGCGAAACACCAACAGCAGCCGCTGATCCTTGCTTGGCTCCCCGGCGGTTTTGAGGTCGGCTACATCCACCGATTCTGAGTGACTGCCCGGACCTTGATGGCAAAATCAGCCACGCTTGCGGGTGTGGCGGCGATCCTTATACCCCCGCCACGCATAGCGCAGCTGGGCGATGGGATAGCTCCATGGCCGAAATGCCGATACCAAGCCAAAATCAGCAAATTGGCGCCAGGCATCATCCCCGGTGGCGATCCCCGCAGCAACCAGCTCTCCGGCAACACTGGTTGGAGTGAGACCGTGCCCTCCAAAGGCCTGTGCCCACCATAAGCCATGGCCGTCTGTGCCGATCTGCGGCATCTCGTGGCGTGCATAACTCATCAACCCCGACCAACCATACTCCACACGGACCCCTTCCAATTGTGGGAAAACCTGCAACATGTCGCGATATAGCAAGCGGCGGATTTCTTCAGGCGCACGCTCACGAATCGAGATTCGTCCTCCCCAGAGTAAACTTGTATCGGGCAAAGGACGGTAATAGTCGAAGGCAAAACGCGTATCGTAAACCGCTGCGGATGTAGTCAGACACTCCCCCAGTCGCATACCCAGTGGCTCGGTCGACATGGCATAGGTTGCGATGGGCAATACCGCCCGATCAACGGTTCGGTTCAGACCCGCTAAATAGCCACCTGTGGCCAGCAACACCTGCCGCGCCTGAACATGGCCTGCCGTACTATGAACTCGAAACCCACCACCATCTCTTTCAAGTCTGAGCACCCGTGAGTGTTCGAAAACGGCAACCCCCTTCTCAACAGCTGCGCGTGCCAGGCCGCGAGCATAGGCCAGTGGATCAAGATGTAACGCATCGGATTCGAACAGCCCCCCGTGATAACGAGCGCTGTGCACACGGTCACGTAGCGTTTCCTCATCCAGCCATTCCCGGATCACCCCAAATTGCTCCTGTAAAAGTTGCTGGTGACGCCGCAATATCGAAAGATCCTTAAACCAGTTGGCCCAGATCAGCCCTCCGTCCACAGCATCACAGTCAATTTGATACTCATGGATGCGCCGGCGAATTAATTGAATGGCATGACCCGTCGCCAGATACAACGCCCGGGCACGGCCCACCCCGAGCTTGGCAATCATGGCTGCTTCACTCAGAGAATATCCAGAAAACACAAAACCTGCGTTTCGCCCTGAAGCGCCAAAGCCGATGTGCTCGGCTTCAAGCAATACCACCCCCTGAACACCGCGCTCAGCCAAGCCTAAGGCGGTGGCCAGACCGGCATAGCCACCGCCTACAATGGCAACTTCAGCATCCACTCGGCCGGTAAGTGGGGGATAGACCTTGAGTACTTTTGCATGGGCCGCGTAATAGCTAGCGGACAATAGGGGGGGAGTTAGCATCGGCTGCGGCCCCCGCTAGCAGCGGTGCTGGAAGATATGGAGAATTGGTAGAACAGCTACGAACCATGTCGCATTCGGTACCATAGAGCACCGATAGGTCGCGGATTCCATCGCCGGGGGAAGGACCTGACTGGGCCACACCGATACTCTGTTAACTTGCCCTAATACCCTTGATTGTTCATAGCGGTTTGGTACGCCCCATTGGCAATGCATCTTTAGAAAACCTCCCATACCGTATGCCATCCCTGGTGGGTGCAGTCAGTTTTGGCCTCTACTCGCTGCCGCCTGGCGAACCAATGGTGCCAACTCAGGATCATCCAGGGCCAGTGCCAGGGTGGCGCCGACCAGGCCTGCTTTGTTGCCGCAATCATAACGCTGTCCTTCAAACCGATAGGCCAACACTTCACGCTCATGCAAAAGTTCTTCGATGGCATCCGTCAACTGGATCTCCCCCCCTGCACCCACCTGAGTTGACTCCAGCAAATCAAATATTCGGGCAGGTAACAGGTAACGGCCGACAATAGCAAGATTGGAGGGGGCCTGTTCAGGCTTAGGCTTTTCGACCACATAACGGATACGTGCAGCGCGCTCGGAAATAGGTTCGGCATCAACGATGCCATAGCGGCCGGTATCGGCAGGTGCCACCTCCTCGACCGCGACTACCCCCGCCCCATGGGTTGAGGCAAGCTCGGCCATCTGCCGCATCGCACCGGTGCCGGGAGAACGAATCAAATCATCGGCAAGAATGACTCCAAAGGCCTCGTCCCCAACAACCGGTCGGGCGCACAACACAGCATGTCCAAGTCCGAGTGCCTCCGGCTGGGTCACGAATACGCAGCGCACATGGGCGGGCAGCACACTACGCACAATTTCCAGCAGATCGCCTTTCCCCGCCTCGGCCAATTTGATTTCAAGCTCATATGCTTTGTCGAAATAATCAGCGATCGCGTGCTTGTAGCGGTTGGTGACGAAGATCAGTGTATCGGCACCGGCCTCCACGGCCTCATCGACCGCATACTGAATCAACGGGCGATCGAGTACGGGCAACATTTCCTTGGCAACCACCTTGGTTGCGGGTAGAAACCGGGTCCCCAGACCGGCCACGGGAAACACCACCTTGCGTAAGGGCGGACTCATACTTATTCTCCTTGAAAGTGACTTGCAAAAGGAATGACTTTGGTAAAATGTTGCTCTATCTGCACCGGCAAACCCGGGAATGGGTTGAAGATCAGGGGGTGCGAAATGGGGTTATCAAAACTATCTACGGTCTCGGCAAACGGCCCCAACATGGACTTAAGTCGCTTCCCTGCGCCCGGCTGCGGTGGCGCCCAATACAGTTTTACAGGTGCTGTAGGCACATACTGTTGCTGCGGGTGAAACAGTCCCTCGATATGCAGATGCATGCCATTTCCCTGGTTGATCTCATCGATGCAAGCAGCGGCGCTTACTGAGTAGCCGCCATGTTGCGCCAGCATATAGGTCCCAAGAAACATAGGCCAGCCCCGGGGGGCGCAGTACTCAGTGAACTGCCGCTACGCGGTGATCTATCGCAGATTCCAGACCTAGCGCAACCCCGGTGCAAACCCCAAACCCAAGCGATCCACGGATACAAATGCTCACGATGCCGGCGCCGCCAGCGCTGCCCAGATACTATGCAGGCCAGTAATGTTCTCATGGTATCCCGCCTACCCTGGTTTCTGGTAAAACGTGTCAAGATTACCGTCCCCATCGCCGAGACCTGCCTTCACAGCAATCGGTCCCACAACGTGAGGGGCCAAAATGCCACCATCTCCAGCCCGGCACTACTCGTTGCCGACGCCGTGTACTGGACGTACGGTGCTCCAGCGCTTGCAACTGGGACACTGCCAATGGTGCGCACGGGCACCAAAACCACAATACTGACAGCGATACATGGCGCGTCCCTCAAGCAACGCGTGGGTCAGGTCTGATAACAGCATAAGGTTGTCGCGCGCCTCTCCCCGGCTACTCCTCAACGTGGTTTCAATCAATTCTCTGAGGCCGAGGACGGATGGTTTTTCCCGTAACTGCACGGTAAGAAAGCGGATGGCCTCCTTTTCACCGTCACGACTCGCATACAGACGCGCCAGGGCGATGGCTGGAGTGATACCGCGATATTGTTCCAAACTACGCAGTAAAGTGTGCTCAGCCCGGTCCATCTGCTGGCTGCGCGCATAGCAGTCCAGCAACGGCGGCAGGATCTCCGGGACATACTCAATGTCCGCTTCAAGCGCGTGCTCATAAGTCAGAATTGCCTTGTCCATATCACCATGCTGAACATGGAAACCACCTTCCAATATTAGTGCCCGAATAAAATCCGGATGGGCCTGCAAAGCATGCTGCAGATACTCATGGGCTTCATCCAGTGCCCCATGAGCGTGCGAGCGTTCGGCCAACTCGCAGTAAAAATGCGCAATCTGCAAGCCCTGTGATTCACTATTCAGGCCCTCAAGCTGGCGTGAATAGGCGATTGCCTTGTGCCAATCCCGCTCGTGTTGACAAATGTCAATCAGATGCTGCAGGGCCGATGGAGCCTGCGCATTCATTGCCACCAGGTCGGCAAATAGTGTTTCCGCCCGATCTAGCAGTCCCGCCCGCATGTAGTCCTCACCCAGTTCAAGCAGGGCGATGGTCTTCAACTCATCGTTCAACTTCGGACGTGAAATCAGATTCTGGTGCACGCGAATGGCGCGTTCCATCTCGCCGCGACGCCGAAACAGGTTACCCAAAGCCAAATGGGTTTCCACTGCATCACGATTATTCTCTGCCAATTGTAGAAAAATCTCGATGGCCTTGTCGGGCTGTTCATTAAGCAGGTAATTTAAACCCCGAAAGTAGCTGGAGGACAGTTCATTGACCCGCGCTCCGGAATGCTGCACCGCACGCTTCCGTGCCGCCCACCAACCCGATAGAAAGGCCAAGGGGAGCAGAAGAAAGAGCAGATATAAGGGATTCATGGGTCGTCAGCGTGCACTTCCGCCCCATCTTCACATGCTGCACTACGCTTTGACCTTCCACGCGATACCCCCACCCCGATCCAGGCCGTCAGTCCACCCAGCAGCCAACCAAGAATCAGCACCCCCAGCAGGGCGGTTCCCTTGGCGACATTCATATCAACGAAAGCCAGGTCGTAATGCACCGTGCCGGGGTTCAGGGCCGCCACTACGATCCCCAGCATCACAAAAATACCTAGCAAGAACAGCCATAACCAGCGCATAGCTACCCCTTACTCAAGATTTGTACAGTAACAGTACTCGCTAGTTGGTGGGATCGGATCCGGACCACAAAAAACGAGCCGATTCGCTAGATTAGCCTATGTGACGTATGCTGCGCGAATAAACGTCCTTTCTCAAATCCAACCCTATTCCCGTAAACACGCTCTCCTGGACAATATCCAACCGTAGCAACGCGTTAGTGTAGTGCTTTATAAACCGTGAGCCATTTCATGCTGAGGTTGTTCAAGCCGTCCTCCGGCTTGGACAAGCACCGAAAATTCCGTCATCCC
>CAJXGK010000026.1 GCA_913053815.1 uncultured Rhodanobacteraceae bacterium | reverse complement strand
CCGGTACGGGCAATAAACAATCCGTCACTAGCTAAGGCGGTAAAACGTGACGCGGCCTCAACACGGCTACGATCCGCTTCCGGCAGCAAGGCAATAACCCGTTCACGGGCCTGCGGCCCCTGTACTGCGATCATCGCCAGATCCCGGCGCTCGGTGACCTCCACCTCAAAATCAGCAGCATGCGCCCGGATCCACACCAGATCCTGGTCTCGGGTAGCGGCATTGACGACCATACGGAAGTGCTGCTCATCCAAAAAATAGGTGATCAGGTCATCGATAACCCCACCCTTGTGGTTGAGCATGCAGCTATAGAGGGCCTTGCCAGGAACTTTGAGCTTGTCCACACTGTTGGCAAGCAGGTGCCGCAACAACGCGCGGATGGCCGCCCCCTGCAGGTCGACCACGGTCATGTGCGAGACATCAAACATACCCGCAGCACGGCGCACCGCATGGTGTTCCTCGATCTGTGAACCATAGTTCAGCGGCATCTCCCAGCCGCCAAAATCGACCATACGGGCACCAAGTTCACGGTGCAAAGCATGCAACGGGGTGATGGCCAAGGGCATCAGACGTCTCCGGTAAAACGATTATTATCGACCTTCAGGTCCCGGCATCCAAACCAAGAGCCTTGTCCAATATGAAATGAATCGGGTCAACAGACGTAATCCCGGTGGTCAAGGCATTCTTGCAAAGCTTTTTCGGCATGAAACAGAGCATAGCTCCTTGGTACTATGAAATCATAGGGGACCTAACAGGTACGGAATACGTACATATCGAGCACGCCGCACCGGTAGCTGTCGTCTGACTTTCAGTAAATCAACTCGCGCGCATGGTGGCCTCCTTGAGGCTAGTGTGCCCGGTGACCTCCAGTTATACATGAACCGGGTTTAGGGGAGGTCGGTAGTTCGAGCGTCCATGCTCAGGGATTACAAAGTGTTCCAACGCTCGCTTTTAACGCATTACATAATGTTGCATTAGCTATTCCGTACAACACACAAGATATTATTTATCAACATGTTAGCACATGGCTCGATTATTGCTTAGATGATATCAGGATCATTATTGACCCTATCTGCTTGCGCACCACCACGATACAAGTGCTGGGGTTCGGTGATGCTTGCGGCAAGCGTGTGTTTTTGATCAAGCGGGCTTAGCGAGGAGGAACATCGGCCGTGAGAATCATCTCATGATGCTGAGTCATTACCAGCAGACGAAAAATATGCTGGTCAGTTATTCACCGAAGAAACTGGGTTTCTTCTGATGTTGACGCCCCCGATGCATTGATGGCCATAGGGAGAACATGTGTCTCCCAGGTACGGTCAAGCCGCTACCGCATCGGCGGTAGCGATGGGTAGCGCCTGATTCCCAGGCGCCTTGAGTACGTTTCATGATAATCACAAGTGAGGAGAGATGAATATGAGAACGATAAGGTGGAAGAGCGGCCCACGGCAACGCGTCCGAGCGGTACGGCAAAAACTGTCGGTGGGCATGATCCTACTGGGCTTGGCAGCCCTCCCTCTGGCGGTGGGGGCGACCGAGATCAAGGGCAACAACTGGAAGGTGGACATCAGTGGCTACGTCAACGCCTTTTACACCACCGTGAACTGTTCGGGTAGTAACGCAGTGGGAGGCGCCGCCTTAGCCGGACGGGCGTTGGGCTGCGGCGGCCAGAGTAACCGCACGACGATCGGCAACGGCCTGCTACCGAATGCCGTGATCACCAAGTTCAGCACTGAGCAGGAAGGCATCAAGATTGGTGGGCAGATCGGTATCATGGTGGCAACCGCCACATCCGATGCACTCTCACCGAATAATGGGGTCGATGTGCGGCAGGCCTTCTTTACCCTTTCCAGCCCGAACTTGGGCACCGTCAAGATTGGTCGGGATTACGGCATCTTCGGCTCCAATGCGATCCTCGGCGACATGACCTTGCTGGGGGTTGGCGCACCGATCCAGGCGACCCAGCGCGGCCGAGTATCACTCGGTCACATAGGTGCCGGCTACACCTATCTGGGTAACTATGGCCAGATTGTCTACACCACGCCGGGGCACGGCGGCCTGAGCTTTACCGGAGGGGTCTTCAGCCCGGTCAACAATACCGGCCAGTACGACTCACGATCAGCGCCCCAGGTACAAATGCAGGTGACCTTCAAACAGGGCCATTTTAGGACCTGGATCGGTGCCAAATCGCAGCGTTTTTACGCCCTGAGTGGCTCCGGCGCACAGCCAGGAAGCTTTACCATGACCGCTGGCGAGATCGGGGCGGCGTTTAGGATCGGCGGACTGAGCCTGATCGGTAACGTTCAAGCTGGACGCGGGATAGGCATCCTGACTGATGGTGATCAAGGTAACGCCCGGGGAATCAATTATCTTTTACAGGGAACGTACGCAGTTACTCCCAAGCTCAAGCTCGGTTTGAGCGGCGGAATCAGCCGTAACCGGGACAATTTCGCCAGCACCGGTCATTTGAAATCCAACCGCAACGTCACCGCTGGAGCCTATTACGCACTCACTAAGAGCGTGACGCTGGACTTGGAGTTCAGTCAGACTCGATCTAAGGATTTCACTGGCGATACCGCGCGGATGAACGGAGTGGCCTTCGGGGGCATTCTGTTCTTCTGATCAACATAAATCCACCATGTAGGGGAAGAAAATGCAACAATCAAAAAGCTTGGCTTCGAATAAATGGCTGAAGTACTTAACAGCCATAGGGATACTAGTAGTATTGACACCACTAGCATTTGCCAAATATCCGAGTGTGACACAGAATAGATTGAATAATGCCGGTCAGAATAGTGAATGGTTGACCTATTACCATTCGTATGGTGGGAAAAGCTTCTCACCAGCAGGACAAATTGACGTGAGGAATGTAAAGGGCTTAAAGTTGACTTGGTCCTATAAGTTTCCTGCTAACTTGACGCAGGGTTTCGAAGGAATACCAATCATTAATGGAAACTATATGTTTGTTACCACACCAAAAGACAACGTTTATGCTTTTGATGCGATAACGGGAAAAAAGATTTGGAACTATGATCCAAAAATATCAAAGTTAGCATTCAAAACAGTGTGCTGTGATCTTGTTAATCGGGGTGTTGCACTGTATGGTGACAATCTTTATATTGCCATGTTGAATGGAGAGGTTATGTCATTCGATGCACAAAATGGCCAGATTAACTGGAAGAGACAACTATTTAAACCCGGTACTGGATCTGCTCTAACGTCAGCACCACTCGTAATTGATGGAAAAGTTATAACCGGTACCTCGGGAGGCGAGTTTGGAGCCCGAGGATTCCTTGTTGCTCTAGATGCTGGGAACGGCGATATACTTTGGAAGGAGTATACTGTTCCATCACCGAGCGAAAAGTATGGCAATACGTGGCCTAAGGGCATGTATTTGCATTCGGGATCAGGAGCCTGGCTTACTGGTACGTATAACCCACAGAGTAAGACTCTGTTTTGGGGAGTTGGCAACCCCAGCCCTTGGCTAGCCGAGTTGCGGCCCGGAAAAAATCTCTATTCAGACTCATTGCTTGCATTAAACCCAGCAAATGGAAATATCAAGTGGCACTTCCAGTACACCCAGCATGACACATGGGATTATGATGGTGTAAATACTGCAATCAGAGCAAAAATTAAATACAAAGGGAAATATTATGATGCCTTAATCCATGCTGATCGTAATGGGTTTTTCATTGCCCTCAATGAGAAAACAGGTAAACTTATTTATGCCAAGCCACTTGTAAAGGTTACCTCAGTACTAGGTTATAATAGGAATGGGGAGTCTATTAATAATCTGAAGGCTTATCCGAAGATTGGAACAACGATTAATACATGTCCAAGTTCTCTTGGTGGTAAGAATTGGTGGTCCATGAGCTATGATCCGGTAACTCATATTGCCGTGATACCAACGCTACACGCGTGCATGAAACTCAGTGGCAGTAAAGTGAGTTATATGCGCGGTCTACCGTACCTTGGTGAAGGTTTTGTTTTCTATCCCGAACCTGGTAGTAAAGGGTATGGTGAATTACAGGCTATTGATGTGGATACGGGTAAGCTGGTATGGAGACGGTGGTCTAAAATGCCATGGGCTGGGGGTGTAACTTCCACAGCGTCTGGCATCTCTTTCTCCGGGTCACTTGGGGGCCATCTCTACGCCTTTAATACTACGACGGGCAAAGTTTTGTGGAAGAGTCCAAAACTTGCAAGTGGAATCGTTGCACAACCCGCTGTCTATAAAGTCAACGGGAAAGAGTATGTGGCTATTCTTGCAGGATATGGTGGTGTAATTCCGCTCTTTGGTGGTCCTATGGCAACTATCGCCAAAAATGTCCCCAGGGGTGGAACACTTTACGTGTTTAGTCTTAACAACTAGGCCTATCAGTTCGCATGGAGAATAACGAATATGAAGGGTGCCTTCATGGTGCCCTTCATTCCTTTGCTAAACCTGACCAGTATTGAAGACAACTCTGCACCGACTTGGTTTCACCACCTCTCTTAGATCTGAGCCCATGTGTAACCCTCTAATTTCAGACGTGATACACCCCAGCATGCTATACTGTATAATTCAGCTCTAATCAACTATTGTTATGAGGTTATATCAATGAGATATAATACTATGAAAGGTGTAATATATTATTTTTTTATAGGTATTTTTTCATTATATTTTTTATTTTATAATGTAAATGCCGATGCAAATACTAATATAAATACCGTAAAAGTTTGTACTTTCTCACAAAGTCCAACGCACTTAGTAAATATTAAGATTGCCCGGGCTATTTTTAAGGAAATTGGTTTACCCTACACCATATTGAACCTCCAGGCAGGTTCTGAATATAAAATAATGGATTTACTGAAAAAATCTTGTAATGTCTTTATGGGTGTACCTATATCAAGTGATGTTCATCAGTTTAATAATAAGATATTAATCTCGCCATCCTATTTGAGAGTTAATTTTGTAAAATTTAGTATTGATTCTGTATTTAAGGCTAATAGAAGTCATGACCTCGTTGCGGTCGCATACAAGAGCCCTTCCATGCTGATTGCCATAGAAGAAAATGATGCCGAGTCAGATATTGAAGATACTACGGCTGATGTAATTAATGCAGTTATTACTAGAAAAGCTGAATATGGCATCACTTGGTATCCAGCCCTTGTTATCTATGAGCATACTCATCCCCAAATACATTTTTATATATCGAAAACCCATACACAAATGTCAAATTGGAAATTAAGCTTTACAGCCGACAATAATAATCATTATATCTTGACAAAAATCTCTTCGGCGATCCAGATTCTTTCTAATTCTGGTGTACTTCATTCTATTACTGCACCTTGGGAATTAAACCTTATTAGATCTGGTAATTTATACCATCATACTTCATCGATAACACTTACGGCTCATAACCTCTCATCTATACGTTCAATAGTACCGAATAAGCCTAAGCCCTCCCCCCATGAAATCCCGCGGGGATCCATCGCAGTTTTTTCAGTAGCTCAGGTTACTGCAGGTAGAAAATTATTTAGACATGAATGTTCTGAATGTCATGGGCTTCATATTCAGGGAAAGGTTGGCCCTACTCTCGTCGGACCTGGATTTGCACCGAAATTGAATTCTACAATGACTAAGGCTGGAATTTTTCAATACATGAAAACAAATATGCCTGCAAACAAGCCTGGGCAACTGACGCCACCGGAATATACTGAAATCTTTGCTTACTTGTTACACATGAATGGTTATAGACCGTCAGGTAGAAAGTTGTCGTCATATTATGCAATGAACGATTCGTCACCATTCAATTCCTTTGTTACGGACCAGCACGCTTGCGAGAATGCCCGCCGCGTTATGTCTGGCTCCTGGTACCTTTGTAGAGATCGTGTGCTACCTAGTGTTGATTCCATGGATTCTGCAAAGGCTGATGTACCTGCTTTTCCCGGTACCGTTCCCTCACTCTAGGAGGAGAAAATGCAACAACCCAGTAGCATAGCGGCGCCGCCATGGCAGAGATACCTCACAGTCGTGGGTCTGTTGGTCGCCTTGACGGCCCCGGCATGGGCTAAGGCACGGCACGTAGCGCCGAAGAGTTTGCATACGACGCCGGCCGTTTCCGGGACCGTTCCGGCGCTTTCTGCCGTGACGGTCAAGGGCGTTCGATATGGTGTTGACGCCGTCGCTCTGCCATCGACCATCATGTTGCTGGGGCGGCGGGCGCTGACCCAGGGCAAGCCTCAGGTGAATCTCTCGGAAAGTTTGCGCCAGATTCCGGGATTGGTGGTTCAGAACCGTTACAACTATGCGCAAGACCTGCAGATATCGATTCGGGGCTTCGGAGCCGAGGCCCCTTTCGGTGTACAAGGGGTGTACATGACCTTAGACGGCATTCCCCTGACCATGCCCGATGGGCGGGGCCAATCGCAGGTCATCAACCTGCCCACCATCGGTCTTATCAAGGTCATTGAAGGGCCCTTCGCCGCGCTGTATGGCAATGCGGCCGGGGGCGTTATCCAAGCTTACACGCGGGTTGCGCCCACCCCTCCCGAGGTATCCTTGCGTACTTGGCGGGGCAGCTACGGTAAACTGCAGACCACCTTGGTCGGCGGCGGTCACAGGGGGGCGTGGAGCGGCCTCGCCGGGATCACCCATTTTCACACAGAGGGCTGGCGCCAACACAGCGCGGCGACCCGCAAACAATTCAACGGCGTGCTGAGCTGGGATCCCAGTTCGGAGAACTCCTACAAGCTGGTCCTCAATGCCTTGAATCAGGATGCCCTCGATCCCAGCGGGCTCACCCGGGCCGAACTGCAGCACAACCCCCGGCAGGTGGACCCGGTCATCCTCAAGTTCAACACCCGCAAGACCGTGCGCAACCGTCAAGCCGGACTGGTTTGGAACCACCGCTTTGATGCCGGCAATAGTCTGCGCATGAGTTCCTATACCGGGACCCGGCACATTGTGCAGTACCTGCCCTTTACCGGTCATTTCGGTTTCTCAGCCGGTGGGGTGATCGATTTACTCGACCATTTCAACGGCATCACTACCGAATTCACCCACCGTGGTTTGGTGGCCGCCCACTCCTACACCCTGGCTACGGGATTAGATTACGCGCGTGAGAACGAACACCGCAAGGGTTTTGTCAATGAGTTCGGCCTACGCGGCACGTTGCGTAATGATCAGTTCAATACCGTGGATAATTTTGCCCAGTACATGGAAGGTCACCTGGACCTCACTCCCCGCCTGTCGGTCAGCGGCGGAATACGCCATGATCAGGTCAATTTCAACTCCACCAACGCCGCCGATGCCCTGTTCGGCGCTGGCACCGGGGGGCGGGCTCGTTACGCCAGTACCGACCCCGTGCTGGGTCTTCTGTACCGAGTCGGTGGCCAGACCCGGATTTATGCCGACTACGGTCATGGCTTCGTGACCCCCACATTTTATCAGCTGGCCTATCGCCCGAACGGTCAACCCGGATTGAACTTCGCCCTGCAACCTATGCACTTGCGCAATGCCGAAGTGGGGCTTCGCAGCCACTTCGGTATCCTGCACATCAATGCATCCGTCTTCTACATCGATACCGACAACCAGATCGTGGTGTATGCCTCCCACGGGGGCCGCACCACTTACACCAATGCAGGACGCACCCGCCGCTACGGCACCGATATGAGCATGGAGGTGGCGCTACCCGGACATTTCAGTGCGCACTTGGCCTATAGCTACATCCATGTCCATTTCGTGGGGGCGCCTTACAATGGCAACGTCATGCCGGGGGTCCCACGGCAGCAGTTCTATGCGGGGCTGAGCTGGCGTCCGCGCCTCCAACACGCCGTCCTGCACGGTTTTTACAGCACCCTCTCGACCTTGGTGCGCAGTAAGGTGTTTGTGGATTCCCAAAACAGTAGTGCCGCGCAAGGTTACGGCGTGCTGAACTGGGTAGCCGGCATCCGGCAGCGCCACGGCCTATGGCAGGTTGCGGAGTTTCTGCGCGTGGACAACCTCCTGAACCAAAACTACATCGGGGCAGTGATCATCGCCGCCCACCGAGGGCGCTATTTCGAAGCCGCGCCGGGGCGCAACGCGATGGTGGGCGTGCAGATTACCCGGGCATTTTCTCCATGAGCCCGGCCCGGGTATGGGGCCGCCTGGGGTCGGCGGCCTGCTTGATCCTGCTCTGGCAGGCCCCCGCTTATGCCCAGGATGTCGCCTCTCTGAGCACTCCGGGACCCGCCGTGGCATCGACCGTGGCCGCGCCGCTCCAGCGATTGCCCACGGTGCACGTCATGGCCACCAGTATCGAAGGCTTTCGCCGCCCGCCCCCCCACGCGTATGGGATCACCGCGCAGGTCCTGGAACAGCAGTCCGCCACCGACTTCCCTGACCTGCTCGCCGAGCATCTCCCGGGGATCACGCTGACCCATGAGCAGGGTAACCCTCTCCAGCCTACCCTGCGTTTCAACGGCTTTTCCGCCTCGCCCTTGTTGGGAACCCCCCAAGGGCTGTCGGTGTTCCTGGATGGGGTCCGGGTCAACGAACCCTTCGGCGACACGGTAAACTGGGATCTCGTCCCTACTGAGGCCCTACGTTCCCTACATCTGGTGCCAATCACCGACCCCGTGTTTGGCCTCAACACCCTCGGTGGCGCCATCATTATGCGCACCCAGAACGGCTGGTCGGCACCGGGAGGCCACGTGGGCGTTGAGTTCGGCAGCTTCGGCACCACCCGCGAGCAGGCCCGCTACGGCACCCACCATGGGCCGTGGAGTTATCTCCTGGCGGCGCAAAACCTGTACGTGCGCGGGGTCGCGCCCTTCAGTGCTAGCAGAAACCGCAACCTGTTCGGCAAGCTCACGCGGCAAACCGGGGGCAATCATTTCGATTTCAGCTACACCTTCGCACAGAGCAAGCTGGCCGGGTCCCAGACTCTACCGCAAGCATGGATCAATACGCCACGGGTTATTTATACCGCCCCCGACATCATCCGTAACGCCCTCAATTTTTTCAATCTCGGCGATGCCCAGGTTCTCAACCCCCACTGGCAAGTCGCCGTGCGGCTGTATCTGCGCAACAGCGATCAGACCGGCTTCAACAGCAATGTCAATGGCGACTACGACGGCCGCCCCCCCACCCTCGCCAACCCGGTGGCCAACAATGTGCTCAACGGTCTACACCAGCAAAGCCACGGTCTGAATCTAGCTCTGCATCACGACAGTGTGGTGTTCGGCCTGCCCAACCATGCCAGTGTGGGCCTGAGCGTAGATTATGATCGCATCGACTACACGCAAATCCAGCAGGCCGCCACCTTTACGCCCCAACGCTATACGCTAGGCATCGGACCTTTTAACCAAGCTCCGGCCAATCTGCGGGTCCTGAATCGCTACCGCGGAATCTACTTCACCGATCGCCTTAGCCCCACCCCGTGGCTGGATCTGACGGCCGGCGGCCGCTACCAGCGCACGCACATCAACATGACTGATCGCCTCGGCGGCGCGCTCGGCGGCCGCCATAACTATCTCCGCTTTGTCCCCAGCATGGGGCTGGATCTGCATCCTTCACCCCGAACCTCATATTATCTTCGTTACGCCGCCGGCCTGCGCGTACCCATGCCGGTGGAGCTGACCTGTGCCAGCCCCAATGCCCCCTGTACCTTGCCCAATGCGCTGGTCGCCGATCCCAATTTGCACCCGGTCATCGCTCGTACCGTGCAGACGGGCGGGGTGTGGCACATGGGCTGGCTGCGGGTGCATGCCGAGTACACCCGCACTCGATTGCGGCACGCCATCCAGTACATCAGCCTGGCAAACATGACCCAAGGCTTTTTCACCAATATCCCCCAAGAACAATTCCGTACCTTCACGCTGGATCTGCATGCCGGCCGCGGGCGCTGGCTAGGGACACTCTCACTCAGCCACACTCTGGCCACCTATCAATCCACCTTTCTGGAACTCAGCCCGAGCAATTCCTCGGCCGGAGCCCATGGCAACATCCAGGTGCATGCCGGCGACCACCTGCCCAACATCCCCGAATGGAATATCAAGTTGCTCGGCCAAATCCAGTTCACCCGACACCTGTGGATGCACGCCAGTTTATTAGCCTACAGCGCACGCTATGCCCAGGGCGACGCCAACAATCAAGACCGCCACGGCCAGGTACCGGGTTATGCCGTGGTCAACCTCGGCGTACGCTACCAACTGGGGTCACACTGGCATCTGAATCTGTCTATCCACAATCTGTTCAACCGAGTCTATACGGATTTCGGACAGCTGGGAGTGAACGAATTCACCGCTCCCAACAGGGGCTTCAACCCCAACCCGACAGCCTGGAGCAATACCCAGTTCGTCGCTCCCGGCGCCCCTCGAGGCCTCTGGCTGGGCGTCAGCTATGCCTGGCTGTGACCCTTTCCCCCCCTACCCAAGGAGACCCTTGATGTACACCCTCGACAACCTCAAACACCTGAAAACACTGGGCCAACATGCACCGACGGCGATGGCGGCTTTTACCGCCTTTGATGCCGCGGCCATGGCCCCCGGCGCACTGGCGGTAAAAACCAAAGAACTCATTGCCTTGGCCGTGGCCCACACGACGCAATGCCCGTATTGCCTTCACATCCATGTAGACGGGGCTCGCAAAGCCGGATGCTCCGATGCGGAAATCGCCGAAGCGGTGATGGTGGCCGCCGCGTTGCGCGCCGGGGCCGCCGTCACCCACGGTACCCACTGTTTCGATTGAGGCCTCCCCACCCGAAACCCCTACTATGAGGCCGGGTCGGCGTGCTCTACCCCCTCCCCACTGATACCCCGGTGCCATGATGACGGCACCAACACCCTGATACCCCGGCCTAGGCCACGACCCGGCGGGCCAGACCTCCTGACGCCTCGCTGGGCACCGCGGTCTGGGGCAAACCGGACTCCAAACCGGCTTAGCAAGCCCAGGGACCCCGGCATGTCGATACGGTTTCTGCCAGCGGACTCGTGACGCGTAAAGGGGACGCCCCCGACGCCTCAACAGGGGCCCAACGCTAGACGATCCGGCCTCACCCAATCCGTGCCCAGCCATGCCCCCAACGGCTCAGTGCTTGCCGGCCATGATCGTCGGGATCTCGCAGCGCTTCATGCGCCGGTACAGGGTGTTCCGACTGATGCCCAGATCCCGGGCAGTCAGGGTGATGTTCCAACGGTGACGCTCAAGTTGCATGAGTAAGCGTTCACGATCGTCCACATTGCGCCCCCACTTTGAATCGCCTTGGATATCACCATCTACCGTCGGGGGGCCTGCCCATGCAGGTGGCGTTCCGGTCGATGGCGTCTGCGGATCATGGATATGTGGCGGTAACTGCTCCCAATGCAATATGGCATCCCGGGAAAGTGCAAGTGCGGTACGAACCACATTACTCAACTCCCGGATATTGCCAGGCCATGAATAGTCAACCAGACAGCGCAAAGCTTCCGGCTCGATCCCGACCGGAGCATCACTCATTTCAGCATTCACAATGGCCATGACAAGCTCTTCACGGTCATGGCGTTCCCGTAATGGCGGTAAGGTAAGCGTGATTCCATTAAGCCGATAATAGAGGTCCTGGCGAAACTCACCCTTGCCGACCAATTCCAGCAGATCTCGGTTACTGGCGCTGACAATATGTAGATCCACCGGAAGCTCCGTGGTGCTTCCAAGCGGCGTGACCTTCTTTTCCTCCAGCACCTGTAACAGGCGGGCCTGAAGGGCTAGGGGCATATCCCCAATCTCATCGAGAAACAGTGTGCCCTTGTCGGAAGCCAGGATCTTGCCACGCATTCCGCCGGTGCGAGCACCCGTGAACGCACCAGATTGGTAACCGAACAGTTCGCTTTCCGCCAACGATTCGGGAATCGCCGCACAACTCATCGCAATAAATGGCCCCCCCCG
>CAJXGK010000025.1 GCA_913053815.1 uncultured Rhodanobacteraceae bacterium | reverse complement strand
TGTCCAAGCCGGAGGACGGCTTGAACCACCTCAGCATGAAATGGCTCACTGTTTACACTAGATACTTGGGGGGGGCACGATACCTGGCTAAGTCAGGCCTGCATCACAACGCCGTACCCGATAGGTAACGACCTCTACTCAGACCTATTGTCGAGCCTTAATAACTACGCGTATATGATTGATTTGTAATGGTGGGCGGTACAAGGATCGAACTTGTGGCCCCTGCCGTGTGAAGGCAGTGCTCTACCGCTGAGCTAACCGCCCGAAACGCGTTATTTTAAGGATGCTACCGATTCCGGTCAACCGTAATACTCGCTTTCCGTTTTCTGAGCGGCCGGGATGTTCGGTCATGCTGTCGCCTACGGCAACTCTGTTGGGCTCAGAATGCGGCGAGGCCGAGCAAGATCAGTAACAGCAAGCCGATCAGTGCCAGATATACGTTCATATCACCGGACTGCAGACCTGCCAGCCATTCGGAGAGTCTGCGCACTTTACGTACTATTGGCCCGAACAACCACGTCTCGAAAATCGGGGCCATCTGCTGGTCGAAGCGGATGCGGTGCACGAAATACTCGCTTTCGATATGCTCATGCCGCATATCTGTTCGTGGCCGATACACGAAGCTATACAGTACCCTCATGGCGTGTGCAAAGGTCAAGGCGGTCGTTGCCGCACGTGGGGAAGCCGGTTCTCCGCCGTACCAGACGGCTACACGCCGTACCCCGTAGCGCCTGCGCGCAAGTAGCAGCAACAACAGTGGCAATAGTGCCAGCAAGGGGCCGATAACTACCAGCATACTGGGTGAAATAAACGCGAATCCCGCTGACAGGGGTACCAGCAGCAGGCCATGCACAAGCTTGTTGGCCGCATCCACATTAAACCATTGTCGGGTTACCAGACCCAGCCGTGGCAGCCACCAAGGCATACCTACTGCAAGTAACAAGACCAAAGATCCCAGCGTGCCACACAGCCATGCATACACTCTCGGTACCGGAGTGGTATGTGAATTATGCGCCCGCCCCTGCAATCCCAGGCCCAACACTTTTACGAATGTAGCCAGCGCCAAAGCCACGGTTAACGCCAAGGCAGCACCCCCCAAAGCCAGTCCCAGGCGCCCCGCCAGGCCGGGCATATGTTTGCCCTGAAAGAGGGTCTGAAAAGCAAACCATTCGCCAACGAATCCGGCCTGGGGTGGCATACCGGCCAGACTCATGCCCGCAAATACCATGCCGAGGCCGAACGGCCAGGCGCTGGTTCGCAACAATCCGTCCGGATGCAAACGATAGCTGCCCTGTGCGTGATGCACCGCATCAGCCCCCAGCAACATCGTGCCTTTGGCCAGACTGTGACCAGCCAGAAATACTAGACCCACCAGCCAAGCCATACCGGCCAAAGATTGCAAACCGGCACTATGAAACAACACGGCAGCGGCTAATACTAGGGTAGCGATGGAGGCATTTTCTGCGGTGGAGAATCCTAATAACACCCGCCAGTCACGAGCCTGCAAGGCATAAAGTGCGGCAAGAATTGCACTGAGCCCAGCTAACCCAAGAGTCAGCAAGCCCAGGTCTAAACTGGCTGGCAACCAGCGTAGCAATAAACGTGCGAGGGCGTACCAGGCAGCATTCAGAACTAACCCTGAAAGTAGCGCTCCGCTGGCCCCACTACCACTGGCATAGGCGCCACCAAACCATTCATAGAATGGCAACAAGCCCAGCTTGGCACCAAATCCGATGAGTGCCAGCACCCCGATTAGAAAAGCCAGGCCGGTACCCATAGATGCCGCCATTGCGGTGAAACCCGGCAAGCTCATCGAGCCCCCAGCATGTGCAGCAAGCAGCAGCCAGGCAGCAATCAGAGCCACAGCGCCCACCTCCAGCATTGCCAGCATACGCAACACCGATCGACCATCTTCCCCAGGATCCTGCAGGTGATCGGCATGCAGCATCAGGCCGCCGCCCAGACTCATCACTTCCCAGGCAATCAGAAAACCGACGCCACTATCCAGACCAAATACACCCAGAGCACCCAATAACGCGGAGCTGGCTCCCAGACTCCAGACCCGGGGTGACGCACCGGGGCTGGATGGCACCCCGGCAAAGGCTGCCGGCAGTGAGCCGAACAGAACCAGCCACTGTGCGGCACCATCCAGACCAAAGCTGGATATCCCCGGCAAACCAAGTAGCGCAGTACCCTGCCAGAGAGCCCAGCCACAAGCTACTGCAATGGCCGCGGCCCCCCCACCAATCCCCGCGCGCAAACTCCGCGGCCAAGGCCATACCGGTGCCAGCAATAGCGTAGCCAGCCAAACCAGTACTCCCAGAGCAAACAGTATGCTCATGTCAGTCTCCCGGCATGCACACGTTGACTTGATCGACCAAGCAGCAATAGCAACGCGTGGATGATGGCGGCCGGGTTGGGTGGGCATCCGGGCAAATACACATCGACAGGCAGCTCTTCATTCAGACCATGTCCGCAGGTGTAGCCCCCCTCGGCAATGCCGCCACTTACTGCACAAGTACCGATAGCCATGACCCAACGCGGTTCGGGCATGGCTTCCCAGGCGGCATGCAGCGGGCCCAGCATCGAACGAGTCAGTGCCCCTGTTACCAGCAGCAGATCGGCGGAACGGGGCGAAGCCGTAAAGAATATGCCCAGGCGGTGCAAGTTGTAAAACGGATTATTCAAAGCCTGCAACTCTGACTCACAGCCTCCGCAAGAACCGGCATCTACATGCCGGATATGCAGGCTGCGCTGGAAGCGGGTCTGAATACGCTGACCAAGTTCAGCCGCTTCAGGGGTCTGCAAAGCAGCCTGCCAACGTAAGTCATCACGATTTCGAACCCCTAATGCCCAGGTATCAGTGGCTTGCAGAACGGGCTCGGGACAAACTTCCACACACCGCTGGCAGGTAATGCAACGGCCGTAGTCAATAACAATACCCGATGTAGACGCCTTTTCCTGACGCCCAATGGCTTGGGTGGGACAAACCTCTATGCAGGCCTCACAACTGTCTGCACAGGCCCCATCCAAGACCCTTGGCATCCCCCAAACGCCCTGCTGACCATGATTATTCCCCGCTTTTGGCCAGTCGGTGCTGGCCGACCCCTTGCGCAATCCAAACAATGTCCAAAGAGCCATGGTGATACCTCAGCGATCGCAACCTGCCACCGACAGCCCGAAACTGGCTTCGTTGATGGCATAGTCCATCATGTTGGTGTCGTGCACGGTGAATGGGAATACTCGCCAGTTCGAATACGACGGCGATTTGATCTTGGCCCAAGCCAAGTGTGCTTGAGTGTCCAGAGACACGGCATAGAACAAAGACCCACGTGGTGACTCGGCCCAACCCAGACCGAAACTTCCCGGCTCTGGAGCGCAGGGATGACAAACCTCGCCGGCTCCAAGACGATCCACGGCACCCTTTACCAGGGCAAAACTTTGCCGCAACTCATCAGCCCTGACTTCGGCGCGGGCCAATGCATCACCCGCTTCGCGTAATGCAATCTCAGGTACCAGTGCCGCGTAGTCGGCATAGGGATGATCACGGCGCAAATCGCGATCCAGACCGGAAGCCCGTTCGATCGGTCCGGTTGCTCCTTTGTCGAAAGCAACCTGCTGTGACAGCACTCCGGTTGCTTGCAGGCGATCGATGTAGCTGCTGGTGTCAGACAGCATGTCGAGGTAATGCCGGGTTTCCTTTTCGATAGCCGCCAACTGCCCAGCGAAATCATCCGGCAATAGCAGATCGCGCCGGAGTCCACCCGGCGTAAGTAGATTCATCGGCAGCCGACTACCACAAACGCGAGCTAGCAATTGTTTGGTCTGTTCTTCCAGCCAGCGGCCCTGCGCCTGACCAACCTTGAGGGTGGTGGCGTCGGCAAGGTGTCCGAAATAATGCAGATGATTGTAGATACGTTCCAGCTCGGCCAGCAGACAGCGCCAAGCCTGCGCACGTGGCGGCGGCTCGCAATCGGCGGCATCCTCAATGGCCTGACAGTAGGCCAGCGCATGAGCCAGGCTCGCGGTAGCAGAAACCCGTTCAGCCACGACTACGCCGGCCTCGGGAGTCAGTCCCTGAAAACGCCGTTCCATACCGCGATGCTTCAGAAACAAGCGTGGTTGATAGCGAAGAATACGCTCGCCGATATAGAAAAAACGGAACTGTGCCGATTCCAGAACATCGGCGCGTACCGGGCCGAAGTCCAGCTCCTGAATATCCTCGCCTTCTACCTCGGGCAAGGCATGCGGAGCGGTCGTTGTCACCACCCCTTCCGCACCCGGCAACAAGGGTGGAGTGTGCTCTCCCCGTTCGAGAACCAGCGGATGGGGCTCAGGATGATTGCGGAACACGATTCCGACAAGGTCCTGAATTTCACGCTCATACCAGCCCAGCAGCGGGGCGATCGGAGCGAGACTCGGCAATCCTTCGGCAGGCACTGCCACACTCCAGCATTCGAAGGCCTGGCCCGCACCGGGTGCAGCGAGATAGCACACCTGGGGTTGCCCATCCCGGAACCAGGCATAGGCCATCTGCATACGGCCACCCGTAGCCAGCAAAGTGTTCAATGCAGTCGGCAGGTCGTCGACCAACATGGGGCGCATCTGCACTTGCCCGCTCATGGTGTGGCTCCCAGTGAATGGGCGATACCAGCAAACCAGGTTTGCAGTACAGGTGGCCACCATAGGCCAAGGACCAGCAGCCCGAACAGGGCGAGCAGCATCGGTAGCACGCCCAGCCAGCCCGGTGCCGGTCCATCGGGCAGGGGTTCTTCTGGGCCGCCAGCGTACATGGCCCGGAAATGATTGAGAAAGCCTATGAAGATAACGATCAACAGCACCAGCAGCAGTACCGCAACGATCAAGGTATTGTTATGCCAACCGGCCCGCAAAATTGCCAACTCACTGCGGAACAATCCAAACGGTGGGGCCCCGGTGATCGCTATGGCGCCAGCCAGCCAGATCCATGCACTGCGTGGCAAGGCTCTAACCATATTGCGCATGGATTTCATCTGGTGGGTGCGGAAGCGGTGAATGGCGTTGCCGGCGCCAAAGAACATCAGCGACTTGTTGAGACTGTGATTGAGCATGTGATAAAGAGCACCTGCTATACCGAGCGGCCCCCCAAAACCGAAGCCCAGCGCAATGATCCCCATGTGCTCGACGCTGGAATAGGCCATCAACCGTTTAATACCCCGCTGCCGCACGATGAACATGGCCCCGACAAACACCGACAGCAAACCCAGACCGATCAGCACCCGATGTGGCCATGTGCCCTGCCCGGCAATATCGGTCGCCGCAAGAATACGCACGATGCCAAGCATTGCGGTGTTGAGTAACGCGCCCGAGAGCATGGCCGACACCGGAGCCGGGCCTTCACTGTGTGCGTCCGGTAACCAGGTATGCATAGGAGCCAAGCCGGCCTTTACTCCATAACCGATCAGGGCCAGAAAGAAACCCAGGCGCAATAAAGACGCCGGCATTTTCGCAGCTATTGCCTGCAATGTAAGCCAGTTCAGGGTGTAGGTTGGGCCGAGCACAAAACTGCCGCCCCAATACAGGATTACCGTACCGAGCAGGGCCAGACTCAAACCTGCCGAGACGATAATGATGTATTTCCACGCTGCCTCCAGGCTCTCGACCTGGCGCTCATAGCCAACCAAGAAGGTGCTGACCAGGGTGGTCATCTCAATCCCGATCCAATACACCCCCAGATCATTGGCCAAACTTGCCACCAGCATGGCCAATGCGAACCCGGCAAACAGTGCGTAAAACATGGGCTTGCGTTTCTGCTCAGGATCGTGGCGCAGATAGTCGACCGCGTGTAGCGAAGCCAGCAGATACACCACTGCAATACAGAGCACGACCCAGGCACCCAGCCGATCAACGTATAGAAAACCATCAGCTGTGATCTGTGGAGTGCCACTTTGCGGCAGCAACAATAGCGAAGCGATCATTACGGCCACAGCGGCAAGCAGGTTCACCCAGGCGCTGGCTCGCCGCACCAGCAAAGCCCAGAATATGGCCGCCACGGGGGCAAGCAATAATACGGCGAGGTACCAATCAATAGGCATCTTCATCCCGTCAAGCGCCTTAGCGCCTTGCTATCTGTGGCACCCACCACGCCAACCAGGTAACGCACCAGTACTCCGAAACAGGCAACGGCTACGAGTAAATCGAACAGCAGCACCAGCTCAATCATCATCGGCATACCTGGAACCAAAATTTGCGAGCCCAGAAAAATGCCATTCTCGATCTGCAGGATGCCAAGAATGTGGCTGACTGCCTCACGACGAATCACCAGCACCAAAAAACCAATCAGTTTCACCGAGAGCATCACTGTCAAGGCCATGGTGACTATCTGAGTGTCGATCTTCGCTGTCTGGTCGATGCGATAGGCCACCACGACGGCGAATATCACCGATAGTGCACCCAGCAAAAGTGCCGTTGCAGGCTGCACCACTTCATGCAATTCACGATCTACATGCAGGCGTCGCAAAATGCGCAGCAACAGCCATGGCAGTACCAGACCGCGGAACAGCGCAGTGAGTACGGCCACGAAATACAACTCGTGAAATCCGGTCACCCAGGCAATGGTTGCCGACAGACCGGCGATCAGCCAGGACTGCAGAGCGAAGGCGTGCAGATAATCTTTCAGCCAGCGTGAGCCAAGCATTACGAAGGAAAGAACCAGACTACCGATAGCCAGCAGGGCAAAAATTGAAGCGACTACGGGATTGACAGCAAAATGCAGCATATTCAGCGCACCTGATTGGCGATCATCGCCAGTAATGCGAACACGAAGGCGGCTGCCAGCGGTTCCTGGTAACGATAAAAACGTAGCCGCGCTTGCGCGGTCTCGACCACGATCACCAGCACCGCGACCAAGCCAAACTTGATCACAGTGGCCAGTAATGAGCCGATAACACCTGGGAAGCTGCCCAGATGTGATAAGCCCCAAGGCAGAATGAATACGTTGCAGAAGATAGTGTAGAGAATGAACTGCTTCATCATCGAGGCCCACCGCAACAAGCCAAGCAGCGGTCCGGAGTACTCAAGTACCCGGGCCTCCTCAATCATGTACACCTCAATATGGGTGCTGGAGTGGATCGGCAGGCGATCGGTTTCGACCAGCAACAAAATGAAAAAGGCCACCACCAGAAACAGGTGGGTGGGACTCCAATACACCTCGGGTTGACGAACCAACAGGTGGTTCACCACAAAGGGCAGCATCGAACCGGCCATCAAGGTAATACCGACGAAAACCAAAATCAGGATAGGCTCAGCCAGGATGCCGATAAGTACCGATCGACTCACTCCCATCCCACCGTAGCTGCTACCTGAATCCATGGCCCCAAGATGGATGAAAAATGAACCGAGAGTGAGAATCAGACCGCCGCCGAGAATGTCACCCATATCCGAAAGCGGCAACGGAAAATCAGTCAGCACCGGGATCAGTAACGGCACAATCAGCATGGCGGTGAAGGCCACCACCGGAGCAATCCAGAATACCCAGCTGGCGGACTCCGGAACTACGATCTGCTTGCCGAATAACTTGAACAGATCACGATAAGGCTGCAGCAGACTTGGCCCGGTAGCGCGCTGCAAACGCTCTTCATAACGATGGATGAAACCTTGCAACAACGGCGCCAGCAAAAGCACCGTGAGTACTTGTCCGATTTGCAGCAGAATGTCAGCCATGCGAACGGCTCCGTGGGTAGAAACGAACACGGAACCGATAAAAATAATGTTGTAGGGATCGCCTACGAGTCATAGCACCTCTCCAGATGAAATCTCGTAGGAGCCATCAGCCCCGACTGGGACATTCCGGGCGGTACTCCATCGCCCTTCAGTTGTGTTTTGATCATACATTGGGGGCGTTATGTGTCAATACCTAGTCTTGCAGAACCCCCCAGACATGGTGCTATTCTTCATGGGTATAGCCTTCGATGAGAACTACCGATGCTAGATTTGCAAGCACGTGCTACCCACCTTTTAGATCAGGCTGGCATCGTTCCTGACGGCGCCAATCCCTGTGACCCTCAAGTCCACGATTTGCGGCTTTACCCTCGTGTTTTTCATCACGGCTCCCTGGGGCTCGGTGAAGCCTATATGGATGGCTGGTGGGATGCGGAAGATCTGACCGATTTTTTCTATCGGGTGCAGAGTGCGCGTCTGGAGGAACGGCTGCACAATATCGAGACCTTGGTCGCTCATCTGCGGGCTCGTTTTCTCAACCTGCAGCGTGGAGCCCATGCCTGGGAGGTTGGCCACCAGCACTACGATCTTGGTAACGATCTTTTTCAGGCCATGCTGGGGAAGTATCTAGTTTACAGTTGCGGCTACTGGCAGACTGCTGACAACCTTGATGCAGCCCAGCAAGCTAAACTCGACCTTACTTGCCGCAAACTCCAGCTGAAATCCGGTATGCGGGTACTCGACATTGGTTGTGGCTGGGGAGAGGCGTTAAAGTTTGCTGCTGAGCACTATGGTATTGAGGGCGTTGGAGTCACCATATCCGCAGAGCAGGCCAGCTACGCGCGAGATCTTTGCAAAGGCCTTCCTGTGGAAATTCGCTTGCAAGATTACCGTAAACTGGACGAGCGCTTTGATGCCATCTTCTCCATCGGCATGTTCGAACATGTTGGGGCTCGTAACTACCGTGGCTATTTCGAGTTGGCGCGCCGCTGTCTCAAGCCTGAAGGGCTGTTGTTACTGCACACCATCGGCAACAATGACTCACCCAGTCAGCCCGACCCCTGGATTCAAAAATATATCTTTCCGAATTCGGTGATTCCGGCGGCAAGTCAAGTTGCTAAGGCCTTGGAAGGTCTGTTCGTAGTCGAGGATTGGCATAACTTTGGGACGGATTACGACCGCACGTTATGTGCTTGGCGGCAGAACTTCGATGCGGCCTGGCCCGAGCTTGCCGCGCGCTATGATCAACGGTTTCAGCGCATGTGGCACTTCTATCTGGCAACTTCGACTGCTGTATTTCGAGCCCGTCGTGACCAGTTGTGGCAGCTCACCCTGTCACCACAAGGTGTGCCAGGAGGGCTCCGAGTAACCCGTTAGAACTCCTCAGATCCTTTGCGGATTGTTTGATGGCGAGCACGCCGCCCTGGTTGGCCCCTTTGGCCCAAGTACGACTCATGCAAACATCGTTGTGCTGTAGCCCCTGTCCGGCGATCAGCTCGCTTGTTGGTATCATCTCGAGCCAACGCAGCCCGGATGAAGCGTGAGCGAAATCCGGGCGGGATAAGCGGGGCAATGATGGGTCCCCGGATTGCACTTCGTGGTATCCAGGCTACGGCGTGCTGGTCCGAAGAGTGAGCAGCGCGGCACTCGGGATGCTCGAACCAGAAGCACACATTAAATAGGTCGGCTGATCAATGATGGGGGCTGTTCGATAGTTGGATTCCAGTGCGACTCAATGGGCGGCGAGTCTCAGCAGGCGCTGTTGCAGCGCCGTGTCCTGCGCAATCATAGGCTCACTTTCTGTAGGGCGTGACAGCAGTTGCTGCAATGGCGACGGGGTGTCGATGGCATGGCCAACCAGTGGCTCGATCACCTCGGCAAACTTGGCCGCATGCGCGGTGGCCACTACCGCGTAGTCACGCGTGTCACCTTGCTTGCGCAACTGTGACAATACCTGCAGGGCAGTCGCGGTATGGGGACATGGCGGAGGGGCGGTATGAGTGGCACTGGCTTTGATAACCTCACGGATGACCGCATCACTCACCGCGTAAGCACTCAGCCCACGGCGCAATAGCATGTCGTCCCCATACAGCCATCGTAGACGCTCAAAGTTACTAGGTGCGCCCACGTCCATCGCATTAGCCAGAGTCGGCTGACTGGTCTGGGGGACATAGCTCCCCCCGGCGAAGAAGCGTGGCAATACGTCGTTGGCATTAGTGGCCAGCACGATCTTACCGATTGGCAAGCCCATTTGGCGCGCCAGCACACAGGCCAAAGCGTTGCCCAAATTACCGGTTGGTATAACGAATGAAAGTAATCTTTGGTATTCGCGCTGGTGTTGCAGAGCCGCCCAGGCGTAATAACCCATTTGTGGCAGTAGCCGGCCCAGACTGATGCTGTTGGCCGAACTCAACGGCCTATCCGGCCCCGCGTTTTGCAAGGCTGACTTGACCATGCGCTGGCAATCGTCAAAGGAACCTTCCACACACAATGCCAATACGTTTTCACCAAAGGCTCCAAGCTGGTGGGCCTGGCGCGGCGCAATGCGACCCTGGGGATACAGAATGACCACTCTGAAACCGGGAACCTTGTAAAAGGCGGCGGCCACGGCTGCCCC
Source organism: uncultured Rhodanobacteraceae bacterium (assembly GCA_913053815.1). GTDB lineage: Bacteria > Pseudomonadota > Gammaproteobacteria > Xanthomonadales > Rhodanobacteraceae > Metallibacterium. Next base: position 2,002 of record CAJXGK010000025.1, on the reverse strand, counting down.
AGTGTCACCGGAGGTCGCCACTAGAATGGTCTGTAACGCTCCTGCGGGCGGACGGAGGCGGGCCAGTGATGCGGCAAGAAACCGGGCGCCGATATCTTTGAACGCTAGAGTCGGGCCATGAAACAATTCGAGGAGATAGTCGCCGGGGGTATCCATGGTCCGCAGAGGTAGCGGTTGTTGCAGTGCCTCATTGCAAATATCCTGCAGCGCGGCCTGCAACGGTAGATCCGCAAAGAACGGTTCGAGCAAACGGGCGGTTACCGCTGGGGGGGTCTGCACATCTCTAAAATGCCTAAGATTCAAGACCGGAAGATGTTGGGGCATGTACAATCCGCCGTCCGCCGCAAGACCGGCTGCGATAGCCTGTGGCAGAGACACCGCCGGAGCCTGCCCCCGAGTGCTCACGAAGCGCATGAGACAACCTCCGCGCGGGGACCGGCGACCGGGGAAATCCAGCCTTCACTAGCGAGCCCCCGTTCAGCAAATGCCTGACCCATAGCCGTCTTAACGATGGCGGCGCTCGCCGCACCACGGCACCAGGCGAAGACGCTGGGCCCGGCACCGGAGATGCTGGCCCCCAATGATCCGGAGTTAAGCGCCGCTTTTTTGATCTCAGCAAAACCGGGAATCAGAGCCGCTCGGCGGGGCTCCACCAGCACATCGACGAGTCCATTACGCAGCAGTTCGGGATCACCTCGAAAGCACCCCAACAGCATCATGGACAGGTGGGTACTCTGTTCAACGTAGCGGGACAATGGATAGGGGTCGACCAACACTTCGCGAGACCGACGGGTTTCCAAAACGTAGTGTGGGTGGACGACGACGGCATACAACCAGTCCGGTACCGGTAGACGTAGCAGTGTCTCAGCAGTTGCCAGTACCAGTCCCCCGAGCAACATGGGAGCAACGTTGTCGCCATGTCGCGAACCACTGGCGACGGCCTCGCCGGTCAGCGCATACGTATAGAGCTGCTGGCGGGTGAGCGGTGTGTCGAGCAGCTCATTGGCGGCCACCAGTGCGGCCACGGCTGATGCGGCTGAGCCTCCCAGCCCGGATCCGTAGGGTATGCCCTTGTTGATTTCTATCTCGAATCCTAACTTCGGATTCAAAGCCGCACACAATGACAGCAGTGCGGCTCCTGAAGTGTTGTCGGCAGCTTTTCGTGGCAGCGGCCTGTCAGCACCATGGATAGCGATAATACGTACTCCTGGGGTATCGACACGGCGCACGATGACTTCATCAAAAGGCCCGTCAATAGTGTGCCCGAGGATGTCGAAACCCACCGCGACATTACCAACACTGGCCGGGGCACGGGCCATGGCCTGGATCTTCATGGGCCCCTCCTCAAACCGGCGGCCACTCGCAATAGATCCGCGAACACCCCGGCGGCGGTTACCTCTGGACCCGCACCAGGACCCTGTACCACCAGGGGATTGTCGCAATAGCGACGGGTGGTGAACTGGACGATGTTATCGGTAGAGCGCAGTCGGGCAAAGGCATGCTGATCGGTGACTTCGCCCAGCCCAACCTGGGCTACACCGTGCTGATCGACTTTGGCCATATAGCGTAAATGCCGATGACCTGCTTTAGCCTGGGCGTAACGTGCCGCCATCGCGGCATCAAGTTCCGGTAGACGTTGCAGGAACTGCTCACGATCAATCGTCATTAATGCAGGGGGTACCAGGCTCTCAATCGCGACATCCTCAAGTTCGATCCTAACCCCGGCCTCACGCGCCAGAATGACCAGCTTACGGGCTACATCAACACCGGCCAGGTCATCGCGTGGATCAGGCTCGGTGTAGCCTTGGGCATGCGCTTCACCGAGCAGCTCCGAGAAGGGCTGTCGGCCATCGTAACGATTGAACAACCAAGCCAGGGTTCCGGACAAAACCCCTTCGACGGCAATCAGTTCATCGCCGGTGTCGATCAAATCGCGCAGGGTCTGGACGATCGGTAAACCCGCCCCGACGGTGGCCTCGTAGCGTAGCTGTGCCCCACCCCG
>CAJXGK010000024.1 GCA_913053815.1 uncultured Rhodanobacteraceae bacterium | reverse complement strand
CCCGCCAATAACGCCACCAAGGGCTCATAACGTAAATCACCCTGACCTAAATGCGGATCTCCCACCCGCAGATAAGGGGGATTGGAGACGATCAGATCGCAACTGGCAGTGCCCAAAGCCTCGCTCCAATCAGACTGCACCACGCCGACCTGCTGCAGACCCAGGTGCCGTGCATTGACCTGCGCAATCCGTAATGCCGCCAGGCTGCGATCTACCGCCAGAATGTGGGCCTGCGGTCGTTCATAAGCCAGGGCCAGCGCAATGGCACCGCTACCGGTACCGAGGTCCACCACCTGCAGCGGACGTTCCGACGGCATATGCTGTAGTGCCAACTCCACCAGACGCTCGGTATCGGGGCGGGGAATCAACGTATCCGGGCCCACTTGCAGCATCAGCGACCAGAACTCGCGCTGGCCGAGCAGATAGGCCAGCGGCTCACCGTCGGCCCTACGTTGTAGCAGATCCAGAAATTGTCGCCGTTGATCCGGACCAACCGAATCCTGGTTATGGGCGTACAACCAGCTACGCGGTCGCTGCAGCACTTCCCCTAACAGTACTTCGGCTTCCAAAGCGGCTGAGTCCGTAACCAGCACTTCACGTGCGGCCCGTAGCAGAGAACGTAGTTCACTCATAGCGGGAAGGATAATTGAATCCAGTGGCAATGCAGCCCGCAGCAAGCCCCCCGACACGGTATAGTTTAGTCATTGATATCATCAATGGTGCGACATGAATTTGCGTGACCTTCACTATCTTGTGGCATTGTCTGATCAGCGTCATTTCGGCCGTGCTGCCGAAGCCTGCTTTGTCAGCCAGCCAACCCTATCCACCCAGATTCGCAAGATCGAAGGTGAACTTGGAGTCCGTCTGGTCGAACGCACGCCACGGCGCATCCTCATGACCGAAGTTGGAGATGAGATTGTGCGTCGCGCCCGGGATATCCTCAACGAAGTTGAACAAATCCGCAACATCGCCCGCAACACCCACGACCCGGAGTCGGGTACGGTGCGCCTGGGCATTTTCCCAACACTAGGCCCCTACCTGCTGCCTCATGTGGTGCCGGCTGTGCGCCGGCGCTTCCCCAAACTGGAGCTGCTGCTCTCCGAAGACAAGACCGATAACCTGCTACAACAGTTGCGCGAGGGCAAACTGGACGCCGCCATCCTGGCCTTGCCGGTGCACGAGGATTCACTACGTTGCGAGTTTCTGTTTGAAGAGCCCTTCGTTCTTGCCGTAGCGGCAGAACACCCTCTGGCAGCACGTCGACACCTGGCCGTCTCCGACTTGAAGAACCACACCCTGCTGCTGCTTGAAGAAGGACACTGCCTACGTGATCATGCCTTGGAGGTCTGCCATATGTCGGGGGCGGACGAACGCACCGGCTTTCGCGCTACCAGCCTGGAGACACTACGGCAGATGGTGGCCGCTAACGTCGGCATCACCTTACTACCGTTACTCGCCGTAAGTCCGCCGATTAGCCAGCCGGAAAATCTCCGCCTGATCGAATTTGAGAATCAGCCACCCAGCCGGCGAATTGCTATGGTCTGGCGCAAGAGTTCCGCCCTAGGCCCGTTTCTGCTGCGCCTGGCCGAGAATTTTCGGGATCTTCCCCAATCACTGTTAGCCCCATTCTCCTTGAGTAACGAGCAAACTACCGTCTGAAATCGGGGTACATAAACCCTGTTTCGTACAGCGATTAACCCCATTACATGAATCCAGGTAACGAAGCAACCCAAGCGTACCCATTTACGGGAAAGGAGGGGTAAGCTTGGATAGATCCATAGATACGATCTATTAACACCATTGTTTCATTCAATTTCATTTTTGGCCGCAGACGCCGCAAACTAGCACTCGTTGATTGGAATCACTCCGATCCACTTCCGCCTTTTTTCAGGAGAACAACCATGAGCACCATCAAGGGTTCCAAGACTGAACAGAATCTCAAGGATGCCTTTGCGGGCGAGTCCCAGGCCAATCGACGTTACCTGTACTTTGCCGGCAAGGCTGATATCGAAGGCTACAACGATGTTGCCGTAGTGTTTCGCTCCACCGCCGAGGGCGAAACCGGCCACGCCCACGGCCACCTCGAATATCTTGAAGAGAGCGGCGACCCCGCTACCGGCCTGCCTTTCGGTGAAACCTCAGCCAACCTGAAAAGTGCCGTTGCCGGCGAAACCCATGAGTACACTGATATGTACCCGGGCATGGCCAAGGCAGCGCGGGAAGAAGGCTTTGAAGAGATTGCCGACTGGTTCGAAACCCTGGCCAAGGCTGAGCGGTCCCATGCCAATCGTTTTCAGAAGGCCTTGAACGACCTGAACTGAGTAAATTTGCCGTTGCGCCTGCATTCTTGTTGCAGGCGCTCCAGGCTGCGGTTCAGGTCAGCCGCAGCTCTCACTGGGGTTGAACCAAGGATCGCAACATGCCACCTCGCGAAGGTAATCTGCAAGCACCCACCCGGCATCCACTGGGATGGACTGAGTCTGACTTCTGGGACACGGCCAAGCTTGAGGCCGAGCAAGAGCGAATCTTTGGTATCTGCCATGGCTGCCGCCGTTGCATCAGCCTTTGCAAAGCCTTTCCTACCCTGTTTGACCTGATTGATGAGTCCTCAACGATGGAGGTGGACGGCGTCGACAAGGCCGACTACGGCAAGGTCGTCGAGCATTGTTACCTTTGCGATCTCTGTTATCAGACCAAGTGCCCCTATGTGCCACCGCACCCCTGGAACGTTGATTTTCCCCACCTGATGCTGCGCGCCAAGTCCGTACAGTTCAAAAAGCATGGGGTACCGCTCAAGGCCAAAATCCTTTCCAGCACCACCACGGTGGGTCGCCTAGCCTCGACCCCAGTCGTTGCCGGAGTCGTCAATGCGGCCAACCATAGCGGTATCGGTCGCAAGATGCTGGAAAAGACCCTTGGAGTGCACCGCGATGCCGTGGTGCCCGACTACCACAGCCGGACCGCCCGCAAGCGTCTGCGCAAGGCTCAAGCCGAGGGCACCGTCACCCCAGCTGGTCGGACCTCGGGCAAGGTCGCCCTATTCGCCACCTGCTATTGCGATGTCTCACTGCCCCAGGTCGTGGAGGATTTGCATGCGGTACTCGTACACAACGACATTCCCACCCGACTAGTGCCGCAGGAAACCTGTTGCGGGATGCCCAAGCTCGAACTAGGCGATCTGCAAAGCGTACGCACCTACAAAGAAAAAAATATTCCAGTACTCGCGGCACTGGCCCGCGAAGGTTATGACCTCATCGCGGCCATTCCTTCCTGCGTGCTGATGTTTAAGCAGGAACTGCCACTGATGTTTCCCAACGACGACGAGGTACAGCAGGTCAAGCAGCATTTCTTCGATCCGTTCGAGTATCTGAGCGAACGGCACCAGAAAAACTTGCTGAAGACCGACTTCAAACGGCCCCTCGGCAAAATCGCCTGGCACGCTGCATGCCATCAGCGAGTTCAAAAGATTGGTCCGAAAACCCGTGAAATTCTTACCCTGATCCCCGATACCGAGGTCACCACCATCGAACGTTGCTCAGGACACGATGGTACCTACGGGGTGAAAGTAGCGACCTATCCCATTGCCCGCAAGCTTGCCAAGCCGGTGGAAACCCGCGTACGCCAGGCCGAGCCCGAACATTTCACCAGCGACTGCCCCATGGCCGGCGCGCACATTGCCCATGGACTCGGACAGAAGCCTTCTGCAGAACATCCGATCAGCCTGCTGCGCCATGCCTATGGGATTTGATCCCAATTAACAGAAAACCGAAATAGCTCATGCAAAAATTAACTCATACCGATCTGCTCAGTCTGGAAATCTATAGCCGCGAACGCAGTGATTTTCGTACCCGCGTCGTCGCCCACAAACGTGAGCGCACCGTTCACCTCGGCCCGCACCTCACCTTTCTTTTTGAAGACCGTCTGACTGTTCAATATCAGATTCAGGAAATGCTGCGCATCGAGCGTATTTTCGAACCGGATGCGATCGCTGCGGAATTGCTAACCTACAACTCCCTGATCCCGGACGGGACCAATCTCAAAGCCACCTTGATGATCGAATATGCCGATGTGGAAGAACGACGCCGGGCCCTGCTAGCCATGCGGGGCATCGAACATGGATTTACTCTGCAAGTTGCCGGCTGTTCAGTCAGTGTCGCTACAGCCGATGAGGATCTGGATCGCAGCAATGAAGAAAAGACCTCTGCGGTCCATTTTCTACGTTTCGAACTTGCGCCGGCAAGCATTACCGCCTGGCACCAGGATGCTGAAGTCAGCCTGGCTGTTGCACATCCCGCCTATACCTACCGTTGCATTCTGAACTCCGGCCAACAGAAGGTCTTGGCCGCAGACTTCGACTGACGGCTACGCTTTTTTTGAGGTGCCCCGGAGAGCAGCGTGATCGCACCCGACCCAACCCACCTCCACAGCAAACGCCCGACTGTCAAGCTGTTACCACCGCATCGGCACGGAAATGCGCCCCCCAAGAGGCCGGCCGGGCCTGCATCGCCGCCACCGCCGCGGCGGCCAGCAATAACAGATCGCGTCCACTGGTTGCATCGTCGACTGCCGCCAACATGCTTTCGATACCCACTGCCGCACGCTCCAGGCTTTGCCCGTCTCGAATCAGGGAGGCATCCGCCCACAGGACCCTACTGAGTTCAGCCCGGAGGCGATCCGGGAGCGGCTGCGGCTGGCGCCGAGCAGGCCGTGTCCGTTCGTGCACGGGCAGGTCAATACCGGCCAGATAGCGACCCAGCTCATGGCCAAATACCAGGCCTTCAAGCAAGGAGTTGCTGGCCAGTCGATTGGCGCCATGGACCCCACTGGCGGCCACTTCGCCCACGGCATACAGGCCCTCTACACTGCTTGCTCCATGCTCATCCACCTGAATCCCGCCCATGCAGTAATGGGCGGCAGGGGTGACCGGAATAGGCTCACTGCGTGGATCCATGCCGGCTTCACGGCAGGCGGCAAAAACGGTTGGAAAACGCTGTGGAAAGGCTTTACCCACCGTCGCGCGAGCATCCAGGAAAACTCGGCCGGTGCTATGCCGGGCTCGCCACACCGCACGGGCTACGAGATCACGTGGCGCAAGTTCAGCGGCAGGGTGCTGGTTGAGCATGAAACGACATCCGTCCGCATCCAGCAAGTGACCACCGGCACCACGCAGGGCTTCGGTTACCAGCGGCAATCTTGCCGAGACTCCAGAACTGTCCAGATCCAAGGCGGTGGGGTGAAACTGTACGAATTCCAGATCTTTCAGCACCGCTCCGGCCAGCCGGGCCATGGCCATACCACTGCCGTCGGAGGTGACCGGATTGGTGGTACAGCGATACAGACCCGCATAGCCGCCGGTAGCCATTATCACCGCAGCAGCCTGCCATAATTCCACGCCATCAGGACCCTCCACCCAATCACCGACTACCCGCCCCGCAGCATCTTGGGCCAGCTCAAACGCCCATCGTGAACCGAGCAATTGCAGGTGCTTGGCAGCGACTGCTTGCCGCTGCAAGGTGCGCATCAGTTCGGCACCGGTGGCATCACCGTGGGCATGCACGATGCGGGCCCGCGAATGAGCCGCCTCGCGACCCAGGGCCAGCGCATTGCCCTGCTCCGGGCGGTCAAACTCGGCCCCCCCTGCAAGCAGCCGACTGATGGCCTCGGCGGCCCCTTCACACAGCCGCTGCACGGCATACTGATCGTTACGGTAACCGCCCGCCTGAAGCGTGTCGGCCGCATGGAGTGCCGGGCTATCGTTGTCGCCCAACGCCGCAGCGATACCACCCTGGGCCCAGTGACTGGAGCCATCCTCAGCAGATACCCCAACGCTCAACCCCGTCGTGGCTCTGGGCGCACAGGCCAGTGCCGCACTAAGTCCTGCCGCTCCCGAACCCAGCACCAATACCTCGCTGCGATATTCGCGAGTATGACAAGCCGAGGGTATGGCTATAGTCTTAATGCGGGCGGCACCTGAATCGATACCGAGCTTCAGGCGGCCCGCTGTTCCGCACGACCGACTGCCAACATACGTTCCACGGCACTCCGGGCTCGGCGGGCTATATCGGCATCCACTTCCACCACATACTGCCGCTGAAGCAAGGCATCGCGAATGCCTTCCAGAGTGATGCGTTTCATATACGGACACAGATTACACGGACGCACGAACTGCACATCAGGAAAATCCGCCGCAACGTTATCACTCATGGAGCATTCGGTAATCAAAGCCACCCGCTGCGGTTGGTTGCGAGCGACGTAATCGATCATCCCCGATGTCGACCCGGAAAAATCAGCCTCGGCCAGTACCTCAGGGGTGCATTCAGGATGGGCGACAATCTTGATGCCAGCGTAATCGGAGCGCAAACCCCGAATTTGTTCGGGGGTGAAATGCTCATGTACTTCACATACCCCTTCCCAGAGGATCAGCTCAACTTCAGTTTGTGCCGCAACATTCCGGCCCAGATAGCGATCGGGTAGAAAGATCACCCGCGGCACCCCCAGACTCTCCACCACCTGCAAAGCATTCGCCGAGGTACAGCAAACATCGGTTTCCGCTTTCACTGCGGCCGAAGTATTGACATAGCTGACCACGGGCACCCCTGGATAAGTACGCCGCAGAGACCGCACATCCTCAGCCGTGATCGAATCCGCCAGCGAGCAGCCGGCCTGTAGAGAGGGAATCAGCACCGTGCGGGAAGGATTGAGGATCTTCGCCGTTTCGGCCATGAAATACACCCCAGCCATCACGATGACCTCGGCTTCGCTGGCCACTGCCTGGCGCGCCAGGGCCAATGAATCGCCGGTAAAATCGGCAACCCCACGATAAATAGTAGGCACTTGGTAATTGTGAGCAAGGACCACCGCCTTGCGATCCTTCTTGAGGTCCTGGATCTCTTCGATCAGTGGCTCAATGACCATCCACTCCACAGCCGGCACAAACTGCTGCAGCGGTGAGGGGGATGTAGCGGATACTGAGGTCGTCGTCATATTTATGCTCCAAGTGAGCATTTAGGTGTTGACTATGCTACGCCAGAGCAAAACCTGGAACAAGCGTCATGATGACAAATATATGAATCAGGCTGGAACGGTACGTGCCTGCCACTCGGCACGAGGTGGCCGATCGGGAAAAGCCTCGCGAAGAATACGCTGGGCCTGCTCGACGGCCATATTCGGAACCATCACGGTGATCAAGTCGCGCGCCGGCAACTGGCCCACCCCACCGGTAAGATAGGCCCCACTGACAAAGGCCGGGATCGATTCAGACTCCAGCACATCTTTGGCCAACTGGGCATCAATGATATTTTCAGCGTGATAGACAATGCGCATGAGTACCAAGCTAGCCCCGCTTGCAGCGTAAAGCAAGCAGCTAAATGTCGCCTGCCATCCCTTTGATAACAAGGAAGAGTACGCATCCCGCGACCCACAACCGATCATTCCCGCGCAGGCGGAATCCAGTGAGGAAAGCCATGACCTCGCGGTGGGCATACGTTCTTTCTTGTAGTTACGGCACGACAGGGATTCGATCCTTTTGGCTCAATCGGGTTACGACCACCCATCCTGTTACCACGACCTCACCTTGGATCCCGGGTCTGCGCCCGGGATGACGGGCTTTTTATGGGGCCCATACCCCTCTCGTCATCCCCGCGCTACCCGTAGGATGCGGTGAGGCACGAACCGCATCAATGTCTAATCGTTGCGTAACCGGCATGCCATTTCGCAGCAACAAGCTCACACCCTGGATCCCGGGTCTGCGCCCGGGATGACGACTCTTTTTCTGCTGGCAAGCAAGCGTAGCCTGATCAGGCTCATGATTCATCCAGGCTACGCTTGCTTGCCCCAATGGGAATTGTGATTGGGCAAAATGCACGTAAGCATAAAACACCGAAAAGCCAACAGACGCAGCCCCTTTGAGTTAAGTTGAACGTTTGTTTAGTGTTCATATGGGAACCTTTCCAAGGCGGCCCAATAAGAATGCTCCATGAATCTGAGTACAATATCTGCACACTCATTACATGCCGTCAGTTTAAAGTATATATAGCCTTCTTCAATATCCACGCCCTTCATTTGTTTAGCAAAATCTTGTATGGCCACTTTCTTACCAAAGCCCTCGACAGAAGAATTGTTGTGGACAATACAGTTTCTGACTTCGATGAGCCCTGATAAAAGCTGCCTGATCGAATCATCACAGACTCCTTGTGAACCGCCCACCTTTTCACTATAGGTGATAAAACGTTCAAGCGCTGATCCTTTAAGATCATTCCATTGCAATTTTTACCCGGTTGCTGTTCTAAGGATTTCGCAAAATGTCTTGAACTGGTCATCCAGTGCAATGAGTAAGCTAACGATAAAACTCTTTCGTGTTATGTCCGGGAAAATATCTGGTATTAGTGATCCTCCTTTATTTTCTAACACATGATCTGGGAATTCTATTTCTTCGGTTTTCTGTAGAACCAGCTTCAGGTCCTGCATGTGAATATCTATGTCCACCAGATTACCAAACAAGTTTAGACCTGGTGATATCTCAATTTTCTTCATATTTTTTAGGTGCTAACGTTTCAGCTCACTGATTTTTATGGAGTGCAGAGGAATAAAACTTCAGTGCAATAATTTGTCATGTTTTGTCTTTGTATTCCCTGAACCCTTTCATCATGTCCGCGAATGACTTTGGTTTGTATTTCTCGAAACTTTCTTCATCGATAAACACGTAATCAAAGACGGTTTCTTTCTGTGCCTGGTTGATATCCTCGCACCATTGCCGCAACCGCTCCATCTTCGGCGGCACGTCCAGGTCTTCCTGCCCCTTGGTCTCAACCACAACCGTCCGGCCATCCGTCAGCTTGACGATGAAGTCCGGGTAGTAGTTCGAGATATTGCCGGCCGCGTTCACATAGTCCAGCTTGAAATGCACGGCCAAGTAGTTCTTGGCATAGGATGCCACGTCGCTGCAATCCTCCAGGAAGCTCGCAAACCTAAGCTCCAGATGACTGTCCCCGATGATCCGGTTGAAGACGCTCTTCCTGGGGACCAGATACGCCTGGTCCTTGGTGACGAACGGTCGCGTCTGACGCAGCTTGATCGTGTCGCGTATCTCGGCATCGCCCCTGTTCTGCACGGTCAAGTCGTTGATCGCCTTCTTGAAAGATTCAAGCAAGGTCTTGGTCGCGGCGAGTTCCGACAGATTGCGCAGCGTGTTGGGATGCTCAAGGTCCACTTCCCTGTCGAACAGGTCGTTCTGGACGAACGCCTTGACCTTGCCATACAAGACATCGTAGCCGCCAACAAGCCGAAGGTCTTTCATCATCGTCCTGGCGAAGAACCCGATCACGCTGCGGTAGTCGGCCACCCCGGCCGTGTCGAGAATCGTCGTGTGCGTCACCTCGCCCGTGGCGATGTCCTTGAAGACGATCTCCCGCTGTTCCTCTTCGCTGAATTGCTGATAGATGACACGCTGATGCCCCAACGCACTCGTGTCGAGATCGGCCAGGTTCTTGTACTCCCTGTAAATCCGTGGGGTCAGCACGGGGATTTCAATGTCCAGCGCGTCGAGGTCCTTCTTCTCGTTCTCGTTGTCAACCTCAACCACCAACGGCGCTTTGGGTTTCGTGCCCTCGCCCATCGCCTTGCGTTCAAGCTCCACGCCTTCGCGCTGGATCGACTCGACAAACTCCATGAACGCATCCGTGCCGACCACGCTGACCTGTTCCTCGATGCCGCCCGGATACATCTTTCGCAGGCCTCGACCGAGGGTCTGCTCCGGCAAGATGTTGCTCTTGGCCGCATAGGCACGCAGGCCAACGATGGTCGTGACGTTCTTCACATCCCAGCCTTCCTTGAGCATCATCACCGACACGACAACCTTGTAGGGACTGTCCAATCCGTCGATCCCGTTCGCCTGCTTGCGGAGTTTCTCCAGCTCCTCCTTGGCCCTGCCCGATGCCGCCTCGGAAAGCTCACCGTTGTTCTTGGTGTGAATGACCAGCACCGCGTCCTTCAAATCAGGATGCTGGCCTTCGAGATACTCAGCCACATCATCGCAGTTGCGCGTATCGTCGGTCATGACGAACAGGATGGCTTTCTTGCCCATCTTCTCGTGTTCCGCATACGCCTTGCGCCACTCGATTACGCCGAGATCGAGATAGTCCGCGTACTTCTCCGTGAACTTCGCGCTCTGCCGTTCCGTCAGCTTGGCCCGGCTGGCTGCGTCGGGCAGCACCGGATGCTTGACCACATTCTGTGAAATCGCCTCGACCAGCGGATAATCGGAAATGGTCTGCACGAAGATCGCGCCGTTGTTGTGCCTGGGTGTCGCCGTCGTGTCCACCTGCAAGGACAACGCTCCGCCTTTTTGCAGCAAACGATTGTGAATGTCCTCAATCGACTTGAACCACGCCAGCCTGGCGTCGTGGATGTGGTGCGCTTCGTCATTCAACACGGCCAGTTCGTCGATGTCGCGCACGATCATGCCCAGGTTCACCTTGGAGTCGGTCGTTGCCCCCGTCGGACGCCGGCCGAGAAAGTAGTCCCTCGTATCGTCATCGTCGGGGCCGGGCGGAATGTCGTCACCGGTGTAGACACGGTGGATGTTGGTCAGGAAGATGTTGCCCGTGGGGCGCGTCACGCGCACTTCGTCTTGCCGGTGCAGCGTGAGTTGGAAGTCATCCCGCCAGTTGTGACCCTCGAAGCCGTTGTCGGGGAGTACCGGGTCTTCAAAGAAAATACGTAGCCCCTGAAAGTCCTTGTAGATGCGATCCAGCACGATGATGTTCGGCGTGATGACCAGAAAGTTGCGAGCCAATTCCGATCCAGGCTCATACAGCTTGTGGAAGAAGCTCCACGCCAGCACCAGGCTCATCACCTTGGTCTTGCCCGCCCCCGTCGCCATCTTCACCACGAACCGCCGCCAGGTCTCGTCGAACATCCCGGCCGACACGATCCCCGAACTATCGAAGCGCATCAGGTCGTACTTGTCCTTCACACCGACCACATCGTAAAGGTAGACGATGGTCTCCAGCGCCTCCCGCTGGGCGAAGTAGTATTGAAACTCCGTCATCGCGGCATCCGACTGGTCCAAAAGATGCGGCGTATTGAACCACCAGTTCAGCAGGCTCTTGCTCGTGTCCGCCGCCCCGGCATAGCCGCCGTCGCGGAACTCCTTGACCTTTTTGCGAAGCTGCGACACCAGCGGCGGCATCAGCTTCTCGCTTGATGTCTCGCGTAGCGCCTCGTCCGCCGGAAACCATCGAACGGAAGGGTCAAGGATTGTGTACGGCGATTCTGGAAAGTCAGGATGCAGGGCCATGTTCGGTTACTCGCTCTTCTTATTTCGAGGCGTCTTCGGCTTGCCGAGTTTCTTGCGCCGTTTGGTTTCGATCTTCTTGATGTTCTCTGCGACTGGCAGGTTTTCGGGCATCGTGCCGCCGAGTTCCTCGATGGTTTGGCGCACCTTCGCCCCAACTTCGTGATGCGTTTGGTTCGCAGCCTGCTTCCCCTTCACGCCGTCCCGACGCAACTTCTCCTCCGTCTGTGTTGCCCGAAAAAGATTCGCCGCTAACTCCGTGCTGCCCATGTGATCCAGAATCTGTTGGCTTTTCTTCAAGCCTTTCCTCTGGTGGATATCACCGCGCTTCAGCCCGCCATATAGCCCCATGTACCCGTGGTTCTGAAATATGGCATAGTCGACAGGCTCTACAACACCCGCCCCTTTGGCTGCGTCGGCCAACTGGACGTTATGCAGTCGCATCTCCTCGCGCAAGAGCCGCCGTCGATCCTCCTCAACTTGCTCATCATCCAGTTCCCGCCGTCGAGTCTGGAGGGCAAAGTAAGTCTGCCCCTGCGCCACGATTTCTTTCTTGGGGTCAGCGTTCTGGATGGCTAAATAACAGGCGTAGCGGGACAAAAGGATGACCTTGACGGGTCGATACCCGCCCTTGCCGATCTCGATCATATCGGTGACATCAACGAAATGATCCTCGATGCGGTATCCGCTGTTAAAACAGGCTAATTTGGCCTTCTCGACGACGGCCTCGAAGTTGCGGTAGTCGCCGTATCCAAGCACCGTCGAGAAGTCCCGGCTCGACCAAAACTCCACACCGGCGTCGTTGGTGCGCTTGATCTGCTCGAACGGCGACAGGTGGTGCTCCGAAGCCTTCTCGATATCTTTGCTCATGGTCAAAACCTCTCGTTGCACCAACCCCGGCGAAATCGACGGGAATAGAAACCGGGACGATCGGACGCTCTCGGTTTTCCAAACCCGATGGTCTCTAATTGTGGCATATTCGCCATAATTGAAATCCAGGTTGCAGAACCGCTCCCGGATACCATTACTTCTTCCCCCCGTTCTTGCCGTTCTTCGGGATGTTCACCGCCACAATCGTCATCGTGTCGTTGCCGAAGATGTCGACTACCTTGACCGCCAGCTTTCGCCGTCCGGGTTGGCACTCGTGGAACACGCTCTTCATTTCCAGCGAGCGGTCCTTCTTCGTGCGAAACGATTGCCACTCGTTCTCGAAGATAAAATCTCCCGTCCAGGTCTCCTCCCACTCGTCGGTGGCCTCGCTTTTCACCCGAACGATCTCCCGCTTGCTCTCGAAGTCGAAGTCCACCGCCCAGTAGTCGATCCAGTCCGTCCATTTCTCGGTCAGCACCTCGCGCTTGACGATCCCCCTGGCGTCCTTGCTCACCTTTACGATCTGGCCCTTCTCCACCACGATGCGACTGCGTTTATTCTTGAGTGCCGCCTCGGCGTTGGCGATCGAACCCTGCGAGTAGAACACCGAGAAATCCGTCAGCTCCACGGCCACGCTGGCGGGCGTATGGCCATGCGCCCCTACAACATGCGGTTTGACCTCGATGTACGACACCTCGTGGAACACCACCTGGTTCTTCTCGACGGCCCGCTTGTCGAACACCTCCGCCGGAATGTATTTCGAGGCGATGTCAATTCCTTTGGCGCGGGCTTCGTCCAGAATGTTCGGGAACAACCCCATCTCGAACTCGAAGCCCAGGATGTCCACGCGGGTGATG
>CAJXGK010000023.1 GCA_913053815.1 uncultured Rhodanobacteraceae bacterium | reverse complement strand
ACTCCTATTGCTCATAACGTAAAGTAGCCACCCTAATAGGGTGCGTTTAAACACACCTGTTCAGGTGCCCATATAGATATTATGGCAATCTACGCCTATAATGAATCGTTTGTCAACGAGTATACACACCCTATGACCCATCGTGATGACGTATCGAGAATGGAACCACAGCGATCGCCCAAGCCGCGGCTGCTCGATCAGGTTCGTGACCGTTTGCGTACCGTGCATTACAGCCTTCGTACCGAGGATACCTATGTCGAATGGGTGCGCCGTTTCGTGCTTTTTCATGGCAAGCGCCACCCTGCGGAAATGGGTCAAGCGGAGGTCGAGGCTTTTTTAAGTTATTTAGCCGTCGAGCGTCGGGTTTCTGCGTCGACGCAGAATCAGGCGAAGAGTGCGTTGCTGTTTTTGTATCGCGAGGTTTTGGAGGTCCACTTGCCATGGCTGGATGGGGTGACCAATGCGAAGCGTGGGGAGCGGTTGCCGGTGGTGCTGACAAAACACGAGGTGGCCGCGGTGTTGTCGCACACTTCCGGGGTCTCCGGTTTGCTTGCGCGCTTGCTGTATGGCACCGGTATGCGGCTGATGGAGGGCGTACGCCTGCGCGTGATGGATGTCGATTTTGAACGCGCTGAGATTGTGGTTCGTGAGGGCAAGGGCAACAAGGATAGGGTGACCATGTTGCCTGCTAGCCTGGTTGAACCGTTGCAGTCTCACCTGGTGGCGGTCAGAGCGTTACATCAACGTGATCTGGATGAAGGTTTTGGTGAGGTGTATTTGCCGTTTGCGCTGGCCCGCAAATATCCCACAGCCGGCCGTAAGTGGGGCTGGCAATATGTATTCCCTTCGGTGAAACGCTCGATGGATCCACGCTCAGGCGTGGAACGTCGGCATCACCTGGATGAGAAGGGTGTGCAGCGGGCGATGAAGCAGGCCTTGCGCGACACGGATATCACTAAGCCGGCCACGCCGCATACACTGCGCCATTCATTTGCAACGCATTTGTTGCAGTCCGGCTACGACATCCGTACGGTGCAGGAACTGCTGGGCCACAAACATGTGGAAACGACCATGCGTTACACCCATGTGCTGAACAAGGGCGGGCGCGGTGTGCTCAGCCCACTGGACGGTTGATCGGGGCTCAACGCTAGGCTGCCCCGGGTGCAGGCCAGCACGTTATGGCCTCTCCAGGCAATTCGACCTCAAGCTCGCTACCTAAAGCGCAATGGGGCAAACGCAATGCCTGGGCTGAGGCCGTCCACCACAGGCGTCCAGCCCGGCAGCGTAGGGCCAGCTGGCCAAGTTCGCCCAGATTCAAGCGCAGTTCTACCTGGGCCTGAATCAGGTTGGTGTCGGCGGATGGTTTGCCACCAGACATACGCAACGCTCCCGGGGCAAGCATCCATTCCACGTCCTGGCCCGGAGCCAACCGGGGATGATAGGGCAGGCGCAAGGTAAGCGGCTCCACAGCGCTCCATTGCAACAGCGTAACGGCCTCATCGAGGTGGCCGATTATCTTGCCCTGAAACACATTACGATGCCCGAGCAAGCGGGCTACCGCGGCATTGGCCGGATTTTCCAGCACCCTATCCGGAGTACCCTGCTGGGCAATGCTATGCCCACTCATGACCACCACCCGATCGGCCAAGGCTGCCATGTGGGGATCGTGACTGACGGCCAGTGCCGGCAGGCCGGAGGCGTGTACTTCAGCAATCAGTTCGGCCATTACTTCATCACGGGTACTGGCATCCAGGGCCGAGGTCGGCTCATCCAACAGCAGTAACTGGGGTCGACGCGCCAAAGCTCGGGCCAGAGCTACGCGCTGCTGCTGGCCACCGGAAAGCATGCCAGGATAGCGATCGGCCTCTTTGGTGAGATGCACCCGGGCCAGCAAATCCTGGGCTTGCTGGCGCCGCTGGGCATTGCGCGGCAGCGAAAAGGCCACGTTTTCCCAGGCCCGCAAATGCGGAAACAGGGCATAGCCCTGCGGTAGATAACCCACCGCGCGATCCTGCGGCGGCAAGCCCCCGAAGGGCTCACCCTGCGCCGGGAGCAAGCCGGCGATGGCGCGCAACAGCAAAGTTTTACCTTCGCCGCTCTGGCCAAGCAGTACGGTAAAACCCTCGACATCGAAGCAGGCATGCAGTGCCAAGGGCCGCTCAAGGCGGTAGTCGATATGCATATCAGAGCAACCGCTGCCGCCGTGAGGCCAGGCCCAATAGCAGCGGCAAGGGCATCGCCACCAGGAAGAATACCCACAGCAGCGGATAGACCGCCTGCAAGCCGATGTCCTGCAGATTCACCCACAGCTTGACCGGGATGCCTTGCGGGTAATAGGCAACGATCAGCACCACCCCGAACTCTCCAAGCGCTCGCACCCAGGCCAGAGCAATACCGGCCGCCAGCCCGAGCCGCGACAAGGGCAGGCTGACCCGCAGAAAGGTCTGCCAGGGGGACTGGCCCAGCGTCAAGGCGATCTGTTCAAGATCGCGCGGCACCCCTTCAAAGGCGGCGCGTGCCGTTAATACGTAGTAAGGCAAGGCGCTGTAGAACTGGGCCAGAACAAATGCCACGGGAGAGTTGGTCAGATGAATGCCGGTGTGTTTGACCACACTGCCCACCGCACCATAGGGACCGTATAGCGCTGCCAGAAGAATACCCAGGGCCAGCGGTGGGGTTAGCAAAGCCAGCAGAATAAAGGCTTCAACCAGCCACTTGCCTGGAAAGCTGTGGCGGGCCAACCACCAGGCCAAGGGGGTGCCTAAGGCCACGATCAGCAGCAGGGCAATCAGGCTGTAGCCGAGTGATACCCCGATGGCGTGACCATCCCCGGCAGCAAAACCGAAGTGGCTCCAGGCGGTAGCGAAAACCAGACCTATGAAGGGTCCGGCAATGACCAGCACCGTCAACGCACCGATATAGACCGGGACCCGGCTGAGTCTTATCTCATCAAGACGCCCGGGAGTGGCTTCAGAACTCATGCGCAATGAGGCGTCCATGCTGCCGTCGCTGCATCATGGTTGCTCACCCTCAGGGCCGCCGTAGCCATTTTCTCGAAATACTTTCTGCGCCGCAGGACTGAGCAGAAAGCGGACGAATTGTCGGGCCAAGGCAGGATGGGAGCTGTTGGCAAGCACCGCGGCATAAAACACCAAGGGCTGCGGATGCAAAACCATGCGTTGGCCATCAGCCAGGCGCAAGTTAAGCTGCGCATGCCGATACCAGCTGGCCCACAGTCCAGGCGCCCCCAGATTGATCTCCCGGGGCAGCCGGATATAGGGAAGATGACGGGACTGCGCAGAACTGAGATAACTGGAGGCCGCATCGACCTGACCGGCTTCCAGACGCGACAACAGCGAGGCTTCGCTGAAGATCTGCCGTGGATTCAGATTTTCGCCCAGAATGTCCTTAAGCAGACCGGGGCGGTGGTAATAACGTGCAGCCAACTGCAGGGTAAAAATGATGTTGCGGCCTTGCGGGTCGACAACGGGATCGGTACGGCCAAACCGGAGTCCGGGCTTACTCAATACGTCGTACCAGGGCAAATGGCCAGCGGCCGCTTGCCGAAATGCTTTGACATAGGCGCTTTTCGGGCTATAGCTGATGACCATCTGGGTACTTGCTACCGGCACCGCCTCAGCAACCAGGCCCGCACGCCGAACAATATCCAGCGGTCCGGGGGTAATCGAAATGAATACATCCGCCTGCACCTGGTGGGCGACGAGTAGGTGGGCCAGCCCATACGCACCGCGGCCGATGCCCTGGTACTCGATATGCTGTTGGCGTGCAAAGGCCGGCCCGAGGAAGCGGTCCATAACCACCCCCATCGAGCCCGCATAGGCAACACGCAGGGTCGCGGAGGCTTGGACCGTGGCCACCTGGAACAATAAAACGGCCCCGAGCAAACCGCTGCCTATCCGCATACCCAGTCTCATGGGGAGGGTTTCGGTTTTGACCCCAGGCGCTGGCGCACACTATCGCGGACATCTACATCGAAACGCAGTCCCAAATTGGGGCCATCCGGCATCCCCAACTCGAACTGCAAGCCTGCCTTGGTGGGCAAACGCTGGGCGTATTCGCGCACCATTGCTGCCGGTAAGGATAGCGTCCATAGCGAGGCGCTACCTTGCAGGCTTGGTGTGTCGATTTCATCCAGGCGAATGGTTTGCTGCAGCTGGATATCTGGGCCCAATACCGTACGGTTGTCCACAGCCTCTCCCGCCAGCAGCCGCGTCAGTTCGGACTCTTCGATACGGATACGCAGATTGTGCTCGTGCATTTGCAGTTTCATTGTTGAATCGCCTCCCATTCTTCCGGTGTATTGCAATTGATCAAAAGCTGCTCTTCGTCACGCCTGATGGGCAGTTCTTCCACGCCTAGCCGGGCCTGCAAATTGCGCAAGGACCGGGCGGAGCCGACCGCGGCCAGAATCTCGCTCAAAACCTGCCGGGTGGTCGCATCCAAACGTATTCGCAGTGGTAAAACCATCTTGTTGAAACGCAGACATGGCCGGAGCAGCGGCGCCGCCAGCAGCCTACGCAACAAGGCAGGCGTGATACGGGGCATATCGACCGGCACCACCAGCAGCTCTCCATCCGCCACCGCCGCCGCCACGCTGGCCAGGCCACCCATCGGCCCGAGGCCAGTCTGCTGGTCAGCAATGCAAGGATAGCCTGCCAGCTCACCACTGATCTTCAGGTTGCTCACCCCGGCTGCGGACAACACGCTCTGCATGTGTTCGATCAAAGGCCGTCCGCACCATGGCAGCAGCGCCTTGTTGCGACCCATACGCGAGGATCGCCCACCGCTCAAAAGCACCCCGATGATGGCCGTATCAGGCATCTCCACGGTCACCTTTTATGCCTTCTTCCTGACTCGGCTGACACAGCGAGCAGCCCTCGCTCCATTCGCTCTTACCATCCTCGTAGTGCTCTTGTTTCCAGATGGGTGCCGTATGTTTTACCGCTTCAATGGCCATCCGACAGGCACTGAAAGCCTCGTCACGATGCGGGGTGCCGGCCGCCACGACAACGGCCAGCTCACCGACCTGCAAAGTGCCCACGGCGTGGGCGATATAAAGCTTCAGATCCTTGCCAAACTTGGCCATGGCGCTGTCGCCAAAATCACGAAAAACCTGCAGGACCAGTGGCTCGAACAGGTCGTAGCGAATTGCCGTGACGATGCGACCCTGATTGCGCGCTCGCACCCGGCCAACAAAACTGGTGATAGCCCCAAAGTTCGGATCGGATACAAACTCGAGCGCCGCCGCCGGATCAAGTTTCTGGTGCTGAACATCGCATACGGCATAAAAGGTGCGACGCATGGTTCAGCCTCCGCTCACCGGTGGCAGTATCGCCAACTGGGCATGGCTGGGCAGTTGCTGGGTATCACTGAGGATTTGCGTCGCATCAGCAAAGGCCGAATGTTGCAGCAAGCCGCTGTGAAAACCAGGGCAATGCTGGCTCAGATGCGTAGCCAGTGCTTGCCGTAATACTTCGACGGTACACGCATCAGACACCTCGAGTTGGATATGGCCGGTGGCATCGCACTGCCGGAAAGCTCCATAGAGTTGAATATCGACTTTCATACGCACCTCGTAGCTATACCGAAAGAATCAAGGTGACCAAGGCTATAGACCTCAAGCATGCTGCCAGCGGGCAAATCGCCAGGCTGTTCAGGCCCGATCGCCCAGGCATTGGCCTCAAGCAAGGGCTGGATGCGATACGACTGTTGCCCTTGCAGAATGCTTACGGTCAGTTGGCCGTCATCCGTGGCACCCAGCCGGGCCTTGAAATGCATCCGCAATCCGGGTTTGGAAGAGGCCGGCTCAAGCAGGCGCGCATGCACCGGGCGCTCACTAGCAAGACCCAGCATCACTCGCAGTGCCGGCTCGACCAGAAACCGCATACCTACCGCAACCGCCATGGGATTCCCCGGCAGACCGAACACCAAGGGACCCTGCGCCAGCTGGGCCAACAGGATAGGTTTACCCGGTCGCACCCTGGCCTTGTGGAAATGGATGGTAGCGTTCAATTGCGCCAGCGCCTGCGGTACGCAATCGTAACGCCCCATAGATACTGCCCCGCTACTGAGCAGCAAATCGATGCCTGCATCCAGGGCTTGCCGGACGGCCTTTGCATAGGCCTGAGGCGTATCGGTGACGGTCTGTCGATAGACGACCTCGGCCCCCGCCGCCTGCAGACAAGCCGCCAGATACGGACCGTTGGAATTCCAAATCTGACCTGCGGCCAGGGCTTGGCCGGGATCATCAACCAGCTCATTGCCGGTACACAGAATGGCCGCACGCGGCCGCCGCGTAACCTCTATCCGCTCGATGCCGAGGGCGGCCAGCATCATCAGATGGCGAGGGCGCAGTACGGTCGCCGGTTGCAGCACAGGGCCACCACGCTCAACATCCGAGCCCTGCCGGCGCACATTCTGCCCGCAGCGAACGGCTGCATCCAGGCGAATTCGCGCGGGATGACCATCGGCATGTTTCTTGACCAGGGTGACCTGCTCAACCGGGATCACCCGATCCGTATCCTGTGGGACCGGGGCTCCGGTCATGATCTCCCAGGCCTCAGCAGACTCGACCTCACGGCCATCGCCGGCAGCCAGCTCGCCCGCCACCTCAAACTCATGACCCACCGGCCATTCTGAACCGGTGCGGCGCAATGCAAACCCATCCATCGCCGAATTGGTAAACGGCGGCAGATCTACCGGGCTCGAAATCGGCTGGGCCAAAATCCTACCCAGCGCCTGCCGGGCAGAGCACGACTCGGTACCCGTGGGAGCACTGTTCTTGATGACTTTACTGAGTGCTTCTGCGTAGCCAATCATGGATGGCCCTCCCCATCGGCCATCGCCACAGCATGGGCCAGAATCGGCGCCAGAATAGCCATGCCCTGCTGCACCGCACGGGGACTACCCGGTAAGGCGATCACCAGCATCTCGCCCAACTGCACTGCATCCGCCCGACTCAGGCAGGCCAAGGGAGTGTGCTGACTGCTTTCACTGCGGAAATATTCCCCTATGCCCGGAACCCGGCAGCCCCCCAACATGGCCAAGGCCTCGGGAGTGCGGTCACGGGGGCCAAGCCCGGTGCCACCGGTACACAACACCAGCCGGATGGCCTGGGCCGGGAATTGTCGGAGCTGCGCGGTCAACGCCTCGGCATCATCCGGCATGATCCTGGTATCCACCACCTCGGCCCCCAGTGCTTCGAGTGCCTCGACCAACAAGGGACCTGAGGTGTCTGCATACTGGCCTTGATGGGCGCGATCGCTCAGTGTCAGCACCACCGTACGAATCCCCTCCAGACGTGCCGGCCCGTGTGGTTGGTATTGCTCGCGTTCGCTTGCGCTCATGCCGTCGGGATGAATCCACAAGCCGCGTTTGCCCCCTTCTTTGAACAACAGGCGGATCGCGCCCATGGTCAGTGCCGGTTCCACCGGCTTGGTCAAGTCGTACAAGGTAAGCAACGCCGCACTGCTGCCGGCCAGGGCCTCCATCTCGACCCCGGTTCGGGCGGTAGTGGCCACTTCACAATACACCCGGATACAGTTTCGCTCGGCAACCGGCAGACACCGTACTTCGACCAGATCCAGCGGCAAAGGGTGACACAGCGGGATTAACGCTGCGGCCTGTTTGGCGCCTTGCAAACCGGCAATTTCGGCCATAGTCAGAGCATCGCCCTTGGGCAGCCGTCGCTCGATGATCAACGGATAGGCGAGCGGGCCGGGGTAAAACTCTCCACAGGCCACCGCCCGCCGCCGGGTGGGGCGCTTGCTGCGGACATCGGCCATATGGAAGTGTCCAGGATCACTGCCTGCGTGGGCATGGGTGCTCATCTCAACCTCCGGTCGCTGCAAGGTGTGGGGTGATACCGGTATGCCCTTGCAGCAAAGCATGACCGGCATGTTTCTGGCCGATCTGGCCAAGAATCGCAGCCACCAACTCAGGTTGCTGAGCATCGTCTTGCAAGTAATGCCGCAGGGGTATGCCGAATTCACCAAACAGGCATAGTCGCAAATCACCCGCCGAGGTAACGCGTAGACGATTGCAAGCCTTGCAGAAGTCCTTCGAATACGGCGCGATAATGCCAATACGCCCAGCATAATCCGGATGCGCAAATTCACGGGCCGGGCCGGCATCACTGGCCCGTGCCCGTTCTTGCCAACCCTGGGCCCGCAAGACTCCTTGCAGACTATCGGCGCGCACATGATGACGCTGGAAGAAGACCCGATTCTCACCGGTTTGCATCAGTTCAATGAAGCGTACCGTAAGCGGCCGCTCACGCAGATAATCAAGCCATGCTGGCAATTCCTCATCATTGACTCCCCGCATCAGCACCGCATTCAGCTTGACGGAGGTTAGACGGGAGGCCAGGGCCAGATCGATCCCAGCGAGGATTTCATCTAGGCGATCATGACCGGTTATCGCAGCAAAACGTGGGCTATCCAGGGTATCGACACTAACGTTGAGCGCGGTAAGACCGGCCGCGCACCAGTCGGACAAGCGGCGCTTGAGCAGACAACCGTTGGTGG
Source organism: uncultured Rhodanobacteraceae bacterium (assembly GCA_913053815.1). Taxonomy (GTDB): domain Bacteria; phylum Pseudomonadota; class Gammaproteobacteria; order Xanthomonadales; family Rhodanobacteraceae; genus Metallibacterium. The sequence goes on along the minus strand of CAJXGK010000023.1, from coordinate 4,526 downwards.
TCATGGCGACCTTTGTGACTCCCGGAGTTGCTGCGGCCATCTCGATGACCCTGACCAGATCCCGTCGCAAACTCGGCTCGCCCCCGGTCAAGCGCAACTTGTGCATGCCCAGCATGGCAAAGCCACGCAGCAACCGACCCATCTCGGCCAGAGACAACGGCCCTTTCATTCCTGCCTCGGGGCGATAGCCTCCGGGCAAACAATAGGTGCAACGGAAATTGCAAGCAGGTATTACCGACAGGCGCAGATAGGGAAACCTACGACCATACCGATCGACAAACTGAACCATCATTGCACTCCTTTCCAAACACGGGAGGCTACGGCGTTTCCGCCGTAACCCTGGTGGCCGTCAAGGCCACGGACAGCAGACCGTATTCGTTACCGAACTCAGGGCTGCTATCTCGGAGTTATGGTTAATCATGGACTTACTTTAGGGATGATATTCCTTTCAATCTCTTGGTGCACGTGACGTAAGCACTGGATGTTGTGCTAACTTGGTCAATGCTTGCGCATTTTCTTCATATCCATGATCCGCGTCCAGTTTGCCTGAGCTAAACGCTTATAGATCACCTTCTGAGTATTATTGAGGAGTCGGTAACCTTTGAGGTGATAAGGAATCATTTCGTAAGCAAGATAGGCCTGAGTATGACCAACCGCCTTAACATCACGAATCAGTGTACTAATCTTAGGAGCTTGCTGCCTGGCGTCATTCTTATAACGCCGATAGGCGGCCTTGAGATCCCTGATCCCACGCATCGTATCTTGTTTCATCCCCTTGACAAGGTGTTCTTCCGCCTTAATCTGAGTTGGACTTAAATGCAACTTCTTGGCATTCACAAGGTCCCAGTGGGGTCCTGGATGGTATTGATAAAAATAGGGGCCAAAATTAAAAGTATGCTGCCTGAAATACATGTGTGATCTCGCCATTTCTTTCTTCGCTGACATGCCTGCATGGGCTGCTGGCAAAGCAAGTATGGACAGTGCCATAATTAACACACTTATGAACATCTTATTTACTTTCATCAGATTTCTCCTGTTACCTACAACAACTAAAGGTTATTCAGAATTCTACCGATTGGAACTCCATGATTCTCTTCCGTAGTGAACCCACGTAGCCAAAAGACCTAAAAAGGTCGCTATCCACGCGAGCAACGCAACAAAAATAAAATACTTGGGTATCTCAGTAAGGAAAGGCGTCCCCAAAGCCCGTGCTAATAATAGTGTGCACGCGGTATACATACCTAGTGGGAATACCCCACCCCAGTGTAATGGGTCGTAGCGAAGTGGGAATCTACAGTACACATATCTCCATATGCCCAGAATCACGAGCATTGGAATCCACCATGTTCCAGCTGCCCAGAAGAATAAGGTAAAGCCCTTTAGAAATGGCATCATCCCGACCATAAAGGATATATTATGTCCTTCTATAATTAAGGTAGCGCCCGCAAGTGTAGTAATAGCTGTCGCCCCCATATTGATCCAATAGGGTGAAGTAAATTCATCCGCGCGTAACCGAAAAAACATATACCTATAAAAGATCATTGAAATGATCCATATATACAGCATCCCCCCACCCAGCCACATGGCTAAGGCAAAAAACATTAAGATCGAGTGCCATGCCGGAAAATTGCCAGCGAGCTGCGCACCCAGGATAGAAACTGATTGGGTGCCCACTATTGCGACAAGCCAGCCTCCATTTAGGCTGTTTTCAATAGGGGGCTTGGTTTCCTTTACAGTAAATGCTGTAAATACGGTATAGATCAAAACTAACCACAGAAATAGGGTCAAGATCCACAACCAGAATGCAATCGTTACGTTATGAGTTATCAGTAAAATTTGACTACCTAACGTACCACTTCCAGCTATCATTGTAAAAAAACCTACACCAAGTTTGTGATTGGTCAGGTCTGAGAAAAACCTTTGTGTATACATGAATGCACGCAGTATAGTGAGAATCCAAAGCGTGACAAATGCAACGACATTTATGACTAAAAGAACCTCTGCGATCCGGTGCATTCCCAACAGCCAGGATGCGATCGATACAATTCCGGTTGCCATGACCAGAGCAAAATAGGCTGGGTTCAACATCTCTAAAGTTGATTTAAGACTTATGGGGGTGAGCGATGAATCGTTCTTATTCATAATTTACTCGCATCCGTCAGAACCTTCTCAGGCCTTGAACCCATAGTGCCCACGGATCATCCCCACCACCACCCGGGGTTCACTGATTACTGTCTCAGTGCTACACCCATGTTGATTTATGCTCATGCAGACTGCTTGCCCATTAGGCCATACGTCGAGCCCGTACAATCTGATAGCGGCGTACCAGATAATTCAAGGGTACTGTCCAGATATGCACCAGACGGGTAAATGGAAAAATCAGGAAAACGGTCATGCCGAATAATATGTGTACCTTGAATATCCAAGGTATCGCATTCAGTTGGGCTGGATCAGGGCGAAAAGTTGCGATACTTTGTACATACGCCTCCAAGTTCGACATGATAGCTGTGTTGCCATGCAGGAGTGCCGGAATCGTGATGTACTCTGTACCCAATCCCAGAAGCAGGGTAATCAGGATCCAGATGAGTACTACCAGGTCATTAAAGCGGGTATTCGCTCGTACTCGCGAGTTCAGGTAGCGACGTAGAAGAAGCAGGGTCCCACCGATCATGGCTACAATCCCGAAGGTGATCCCCGCAACCATAGCTATCCATTCGTGTACTAAAACGCCGACACCAAGCCATTCCCAAAACGGGGTCAGCATCCCCACGAAGTGGCCCAGGAATAATAACAATATTCCGACGTGCCACAAGTTGCTTGCCCATAGCATGTAGCGTTTTGAGGCGAGTAATTGACTCGAATAGCTGGTCCAACCATCCTGCTCCCGCTCATAGCGAAAAATCGAACCTAACAGGAAAATGGTTCCAGCTAAATAAGGGTAGACTCCAAAAAAGAAGAGATTCATGGTTACGCCTCTCCTGCAACAGCCATTGTCTCAGTTGTATCCACTTTTACCTGCTGTCGAATAGCACTCACCAGCACCAAATAGGGGGTATCCGTAGCCTGAAGATTCTTCTCAAGTACAGCCACCGCCTCGTCTGCTTCAAGCAGGAAGTTCGCCGCAGCGGTGGCCTCCATAGTCGAGGCATACTCCAGAATAGCGGGCAAATAATCGGGTAATTCGCGGCGTGCCAGGTGCAGGCCTGCGGTTCGATAGTGTTCTGCGAGTTTAATCAGCGCCGGACCACGCCGCCGGTCTTGCTCCTCCAACAGGTGATAAGTCATATGTAGAGAATGATCGGGTGCGAAATCGAAGATTTCACCATAGGTCTGCTGCAGTTCAAGTAGAGGCTGCTGGCTCATCCACTCAATTACCTTGATTATTCGCTGCGCATCTTCTATGGTGTGTCCCGCTGCGGATTCGAGAAAGCCCCTGATTTCATCAAGAACTTCTGAAAAGTGCTCATCCGGATAATCCAACAACACAGCCAACACCCGGTAAATTGGACTCTTGAATGGTGAATGGTTCATCGGGTCTTTCCTGATTTACCGGTCTGCGCGACTTCTTTCTGTAATCCCGTATTGGAACCTATACCCCCTTCGACAGAACCGCTGTGCCGGTGTGGGAACAAGCCGATCTCGCTCACGCCGCGGCCAGCGCTATTGCCGAAACTGAAGCCTACTTGCCCCTGGTAGGCATACACATCGTCCAGTGCCGATTCTTGATGACTGGTAGGAATGACGAAACGGTCCTCGTAGTTGGCGATTGCCAGGTAACGGTGAATCTCTACCGCTTGCTCTACGCTGAGTCCTGCTGCGTCCAGAGGGGCCTGATTGTCCTTTCCATCTACTTGCCGCGAGCGCATAAACTGGCGTACGGCGAGCAGCTTACGGAGTGCAGCCACCACGGGTTGTTCATCGCCCGCAGTCAATAGATTGGCCAAATATTGCACTGGTATGCGTAAGCTTGCGACATCCGGCAATATCCCATCTTGTTCGCTCGGTAGGTTGCCTTTTTCGTTTTCGCTTTGTACCGGGGACAACGGCGGTATGTACCAAACCATGGGCAAAGTACGAAACTCCGGATGCAGTGGCAAGGCCAGCTTCCAGTCGATCACCAACTTGTAAATTGGAGAGCGCTGGGCGGCATCGATCTAGTCCTCGGGAACACCATCACGTAGCGCCTGGGCAATGACTTCCGGGTCATGAGGATCCAGGAACATCTGCATCTGGCTCTGATAAAGTCCCTTTTCATCCTCCTCCGAAGCCGCATCGAGTATAGCGTCGGCATCGTAGAGCATGATCCCGTTGTAGCGGATGCGCCCCACGCACGAGTGCATGCACGCCGGCGCGTGCCCCGCCTCGAGGCGCGGGAAGCAGAGGATGCACTTCTCCGACTTGCCGGATGACCAGTTGTAGTACACCTTCTTGTACGGGCACGCCGAGACACACATGCGCCACGCTCGGCACTTGTCCTCGTTGACGAGGACGATGCCATCTTCAGCACGCTTGTAGATCGCACTCGA
>CAJXGK010000022.1 GCA_913053815.1 uncultured Rhodanobacteraceae bacterium | reverse complement strand
CTGGTCCCAATAGATCCGGTGGCCCCCAGAATGGTGATATTGCGTGAGGAAGTCAGCAAGCCGGTTGCCTATATCCGAAAGACAATTTTGGTCAGGATATAAAACCATGGTAATGCCGCGAGCATACTGTCCATGCGATCAAGCAGCCCACCGTGGCCCGGAAACATGGCTCCGGAATCTTTGACTGCTGCCTGACGTTTGAGCAGACTCTCGAACAGGTCGCCGACGACAGAAAAGAATACGGTTAGTAAGGCGATACCGAGCAATAAGACAAACTTCAGACCCCGGACATCCAGCAGCCAGGCCCCTCCGGCGGTGAATAGCAGTGCTAGTACGGTTCCTCCTAGGACTCCTTCCCAGGTTTTTCCGGGGCTGATCGAAGGAGCCAGATGGCGGCGCCCGAAGCGAACGCCTGCCATGTATGCCCCAGAGTCGGCTGCCCACACGATCAACAGGGCCAGCAGGGTCCAGGCATGGCGGCGCATGGTTCCGTCATGCAGGGCGACCAAAGCGGCCCAGGTAGGCAACAGGGCCAATAGTCCTGCGCCCAGTTTCAACCAGGCATGAGGCGTGGTCGGTGATGCGGCGAAGGTGAGTTGCCGCAACCAGAACAGCACTAACAACCACCAGCCGGCGCCAAGTGTGGCGAGTGTGGTCCAGAGCCAGGGCCAGGACAGGTGCCATATAATCCACAGTAGCAAGGCAACAAGGGCCAGCAGCACCGCACGGAATAACCGTGAAGAAAAGCCCGCGATCCGGGCCCATTCCCACAGTCCGCCCAACAGCGATCCGGCGATGACCAGCGCGAACCAGGCGTTATTAGTAAAAAGAATCAGCAGGATCGCAGCCGGGCCGATAATCAGTGCAGTCAGGAATCGTTGTGCGGACATCGGTCAGCCTCTAACCGTAACCTGAGCGGTCGTTTTTCCAAACCGGCGGACCCGGTGTTGGAAATCAGTCAGAGCTTCTTCGAATGCTTGCTCATTCATATCCGGCCACAAAGTATCGGTGAAGTACAGCTCGGTATAGGCCAATTGCCATAACATAAAATTGCTGATACGGCGCTCCCCACCGGTACGGATTAACAGATCCGGATCAGGTAGATTGGCCAAACAGAATAATCCAGTCAGTCTGTCTGCGTCGATCGCTGTAGGATCGAGTTGTCCACAGGCAACCAGCTTGGCAACTTTCCGGGCGGCTTGGACGATGTCCCATCGCCCTCCGTAATTGACCGCGATGTTCAGACAGAGTTGTTGATGGGCCTGGGTGCGTCGCATGGCTGTGTGCATGCGGGTACGAATGGGCCTGGCGAAGGCATCGAGATCACCGATGAAACGGATACGCACGCCCTGTTGATCAAGTTCAGCCACCTCCCGATCCAAGACGCGGATGAAAAGATTCATCAGGGCGCTGATCTCCTCCTCAGGACGATGCCAGTTTTCACTGGAGAATGCGAACAAGGATAAGGCTTGGATACTATGGCGCAGACAGAACGCCACTGCTTCACGGACAGCCTTTCGTCCAGCCCGGTGTCCGAAAGCTCGAGGCCGGTGTCGGCGCTTGGCCCAACGACCATTGCCATCCATGATGATGGCGATGTGTTGGGGCACGTTGACCACATCCGGCTGCATGTTAAGAGCCTCAGACCGCCATCAGCTCATCTTCTTTAGCTTTGACGACACCATCCACTTCTGTGACGAAATGGTCGGTCTGTTTCTGCATTTCATCCTCAGCACGATGTTCATCATCCTCAGAAATATCCTTATTTTTTAGTAATTCCTTGATTTGGTGCAAGGCATCACGACGGATGTTACGGACTGCAATCTTGGCATTCTCCCCTTCATTCGACACGTGCTTGGCCAATTCTTTGCGCCGCTCTTCGGTAAGGGGGGGAAGATTGAGGCGGATCACGGTTCCGGTTGTGGTCGGAGTCACTCCAAGGTCCGAACCGAGCAGAGCCTTTTCGACCGCGGCCACGAGATTCTTTTCCCAGGGAGCGATGGTCAAGGTCCGCGCATCGGCCACTGCTACGCTTGCTACCTGGGTGATCGGCATGTCGCTACCGTAATAGCTGACTTTGATACCCTCGACGAGTGCCGTGCTGGCACGGCCGGTACGCAGTCGCTGTAAGTCATGGCGAAGGCTTTCTACGCTCTTGCCCATGCGCTGGCGGCTATCTTTCTGAATTTCATTGAGCATAAAAATCGCTACAGGGAATGATCCCTGCGAGTATAGCAAGCTTGAATCAAAAGTCGGGATCAGTGGGTAGGTTGAACCAGTGTGCCGATATCTTCGCCACACAGTATACGCATCAGATTGCCCGTTACCCCCATAGCATAGATGCGCAGTGGCAAACCATTGTCACGACACAGGGCAAAAGCAGCCGTATCCATCACCGTAAGTTTGCGTTCGATGACCTCATCGAAGCTGAGCCGTTTCAGACGCTTAGCATCAGGATCCTTGGCCGGATCTGCAGTATAGATGCCGTCAAATTTGGTGGCCTTGAGAAGTATTTCCGCACCGATCTCAATGGCCCGCAAAGCCGCCGCTGAGTCGGTGGTAAAAAATGGATTGCCGATGCCGGCCGCCAGAATCACGATACGACCTTTTTCGATATGTCGTATCGCCCGGCGACGGATGTAATCTTCGCACACGGCATTGATACTGATTGCACTCATTACGCGTGCATAGGTGTTGCATTTTTCCAATGCATCCTGCAAGGCCAGGGCATTCATCACGGTCGCCAGCATGCCCATGTGGTCTCCGGTTACCCTATCCATACCCGCCGAAGCCAGGCCCTCCCCGCGAAAAATATTCCCCCCCCCAATGACGATACTGATCTGCGCACCGGCATTTTTGGCTTCGCTGATTTCGTTGGCAATACGGACGATGACTTTTGTACCGATCCCGTACTGCTCTTCTCCCATCAGAGCCTCACCAGAGAGTTTGAGGAGGACGCGGGTATATTTCAAATCATGGCTCATGAGTCATTCCAGCAGCAGGCAAAACGGTGGAATTGTAGCCAGTTCACAGCAGGGCTGGATACAAACTTTCGAATGGGGTTTCTACAAATATCGGGTTTTCTGAGAATCTCCCAGGGGCCATGAGGTGTGCTGACAGGCACGCACAATAAAAGTAGGTTACTCGAAGGTTGGGCAATAAGTTATCCAGTTTTCGGAAGGTTTTGCCAAGAGGATCCGGTATCGGCCAGGCTGATTGATATGTTTAGCCGAAGTAGTGCTCAAGCTTTTTTTGAATATCCTGTTCGATCATGGGTTTGAACGCCGCAAAAAATAGCCCAAGCTGGGCCTGGACATGAACACTGTCCGGATTCAGGGCGATGTGGCCTTGTATGCCCTCGCGTTCAAATTGAAGTGTCGTACCGTGCCAGACACTCTCGATTCCGAATCGATCATGCATTGCGGAGGCCATTGCCATGATCGCGGCTCGAGCTTTATCAAGGGGAACCTGATGCGGGCGGGTGATATCGATATGGGCCATCGGCTGCACTCTGTGGATTCAGCAATCATAGCAGTGCCTTCGTAGCCACGTAGGCTGTTAGAGTGCGCATCCGGAGATTCATGATGCGCCTTGCTTTTCCCCAGACATCCCGTGCCGACTTTTTGACTGACCGTGGCAGCGTGAGTCTTGGCACATCACCGTACGGTGATGTGCCACTGGATGGCAGGGGGATTGCGCCATGCCATATTCAACTTGTTGCCAACAAGCATGGCGTCAGCCTGACGGTGCAGGCTGATGCGGCGACCGTTTATGTGAATGCCCGCCCGGTGCATGAGCGTGCCCTGTTGCGCTGTGGCGACCGCCTCAGTATCGGTTCTGCCCAGGTGTTGCTGCTCTCCGATCAGCCGCCAGCACCGGCTCCGGACGTCCATTCTATGGATACGGTGCCTAGCATTGCCCATTTGCGGGCGGTGGCAGGCCCTTGGTCCGGGCGATCCTTTCGGGTTTTGCCCCATCTTTACCTGCCTCTGGGTTCACAGTTACCCGGGCCACAGTCTTCAAGTGGATCCATACGGCTTGTTTGGAGGGCGGGTTATCCCTGCCTGCTGGGGGGCCAAGACCCCTCATCGATGCAGTGCTGCCGCGTTAATGGCTATCCGATCAAATCGGCCCGGCTGGATGATGGCGACCAGATCATGTATGGGATGCATCGTTTCATAGTGGACGCACCGGTGCTGGCGGCACGCTATGATTCAGCGCATGCTTTTTTACCCGAGGAAGCCGCCGTACCTGAGGATACGGCAGGCTCGAGAAGGGAGGTCTGGTGGTTGTTGTTCGCAGCGGCCTTGGTTTCATTCATACTGGCACTGATCCTGGCTGGGTAAGAGTTGGGTGAGGGCAAAGGTTTACTGCTGGGTGCACGGTTAGATAACGTGGCCTGACATGGATCGCTGCATGGTAGCGTTGACGATAGAATAGGTTTAGCGGGAGTCATGGTATGAGTCGAGCTTGGAACTTTAGTGCCGGGCCGGCAGCGTTGCCGGAACCGGTTTTGCGCAAGGCCCAGGACGAATTGCTGGAATGGCAGGGCGTCGGGGCTTCGGTCATGGAGATCTCGCATCGCAGCCGGCCATTCATTGCCTTGGCCGAAGAGGCTGAAACACGGCTGCGCGTCCTGATGACCATTCCCCCAGAATACAAAGTGCTGTTTTTGCAGGGTGGTGCTACCTTGCAATTTGCGTTGCTGGCGATGAATCTGGCGGCTACCGGGCAAAGCGCCGATTATGTACTCAGTGGGCATTGGAGCGAAAAAGCAGCCCGCGAGGCACGCCCCTACGTACGGGTACGGACCGCGGCGGATGCGTCGGCATCCGGGTATCGAAAGCTGCCAACATTTACGCAGTGGCAGGTTGGTGCCGATGCGGCCTATGTGCATTACACCCCCAACGAAACCATCCAGGGTCTGGAATACCCCAATACCCCCGATTTGGGTGGATTGCCTCTGGTTGCCGATATGTCATCGTGCATTCTCTCCAGGCCGCTGGAGGTGCGTCGGTTCGGGTTGATCTATGCCGGAGCGCAGAAAAATATCGGGCCGGCCGGGCTGACGGTACTGATCGTACGTGAAGACCTTCTTGAACGCTCTCAAGGGCATGATATGGCGATGATTTTCCGTTACGCCGAGCATGCGGCACATCACTCCATGCTCAATACTCCCAACACCTGGGCCTGGTATCTGGCTGGACTCACCTTTGCCTGGCTGGAACAACAGGGGGGGGTAGCCGCCATGGAGCGGTATAACCGACGCAAGGCCGATTTGCTCTATGGCTGCATTGATAATTCGGATGGTTTTTATCGGAACGAAGTCGACCCGGGTTCCCGTTCCCGCATGAATGTGCCGTTTTTCCTGCATGACCCAAAGCTGGATGAACGATTTCTGCAACAGGCTGAGCAAGGGGGACTGATGGGCCTCAAGGGTCATCGGGCATTGGGTGGCATGAGAGCGTCGCTTTACAACGCTATGCCAATACGAGGTGTGGAAACCTTGGTTGATTTTATGGGTGATTTTCAGCGAGCCAACGGGTGACGCATATTTTGCTGCCTATCATCCCACTACTAGTATTGGAAAGGACATGAATTCGCCCATCGATGCCACTCCCAGCCGCTTGTCTGAAGTCCGTGATCGTATCGACACGATCGATCGACAAATCCAAACACTCATCGGTGAGAGGGCGCGCTGGGCTCAAAAGGTTGCCCAAGTAAAAGGTCCCGGTAAGGGCGCCATCGATTATTACCGTCCGGAACGCGAGGCTCATGTGTTGCGGATGGTGGTGGATCGTAATCAGGGGCCGTTGTCAGATATTGAAATGGTGCGTTTGTTTCGTGAGATCATGTCGTCTTGCCTGGCTCAGGAAGACCCATTGAAAATCGGCTATCTGGGGCCGGAGGGAACCTTTAGCGAACAAGCGGTACGCAAGCATTTCGGCCATGCCGTCTACGGTTTGCCACTAGGTTCGATTGAGGAGGTATTTCAGGAGGTTGCGGCTGGTAATGCTGATTTTGGTGTGGTTCCGGTCGAGAACTCGCACCAAGGCATTATTCAAGTCACGCTAGATATGTTTCTGGCTTCAACATTGCGTATTTGTGGAGAGATCGAGCTGCGGGTTCATCAATATCTGCTCTCCGGTGAGACCGAGTTGGAACGGATCGATAGAATCTACGCTCATCCACAGACCTTGGCGCAATGTCAATGTTGGCTGAGGATGCACTTGGCCTCGGTTGAGCGGGTCACGGTGGACAGTAATGCTGAGGCAGCCCGCCGGGCTCGTAGAGAAGAGGGCGCTGCGGCGATCGCCGGGGACAGTGCGGCACATGTCTACCACCTCAAGACTCTGGCCGGTCCCATTGAGGATCGTGCCGATAACACCACCCGCTTCCTGGTCATCGGTTCGATTATGTTTCCCCCTTCAGGTAACGATCGCACTTCGTTACTGGTTTTCGTGCAGGATCAGCCTGGTGTGCTTTATCAGGTGCTGAGTCCACTGGCTCGACATGGGGTCAGCATGAACCGGATCGAATCACGGCCCACCCATGACCAAAAATGGGAGTATGCATTCTTCATCGATGTGGCCGGGCACGCAGACCAATCTCCCCTGGTGGACGCTCTGGCTGAACTTGGCCCGCTGGTGAAGCAGGTACGGGTGCTTGGATCGTATCCGGTGGCGTTGCCCTGATGGCCGAGTTGGACTGGTTGAGCAGCCCTACCAGAACCTCGCTGCACGGGCGGGTCCGGGTACCGGGAGACAAGTCGATCTCGCATCGGGCCATCATGCTGGCGGCGTTGGCCGAAGGCCATTCACGGGTATCGGGCTTTCTTGAGGGTAAGGATACCCAGGCTACCGCCACGATCTTTGAGCAGCTTGGGGTACGGATTGAGACGCCAGCATGGGGCGAACGGCTGGTGCATGGGGTCGGCCTGCATGGACTGCGTGCTCCAGATCGATCTCTTGATTGTGGCAATGCGGGTACAGCTATGCGGTTACTGACCGGGTTGCTGGCAGGGCAGACTTTTGATTCGACTTTGACGGGTGATGGCTCGCTACTGCAAAGGCCAATGCATCGAGTGCTCGAACCGCTGCGCCAAATGGGTGCTGGGTTTGATGCACAGGATGGGGATTTGCCACCGCTGCATATCCATCGCCGAAGCCATCTGAATGGTTGTTACGTGACTCCCGAAATTGCTAGCGCACAGGTCAAATCCGCTATTCTTCTGGCCGGGTTATATGCACAGGGCAGCACGGAAGTGTGCGAGATGCATCCGACCCGCGATTACACCGAGCGGATGCTGGCAGCTTTCGGTTGGCCGGTTGAATTCTCCCCAGGACATGCCCAGCTGTCCGGTGGCCATGTCCTGCGAGCGACGGATATCGTGGTTCCAGCGGATTTTTCATCTGCAGCATTTTTGCTGATAGCGGGTAGCGTGATTCCGGGTTCAGAGCTGCACCTGCTCGATGTAGGACTGAATCCCCGGCGTACCGGGTTGCTGCAAGCTTTGCGGGCCATGGGTGCAGACATTCGTGAAGGCCCCACCCGCGAGCAGGGTGGTGAGAGGGTGGCCGATTTGCAGGTACGTCATGCCCCGCTACAGGGTGTTGATATTCCGGAGGCTTGGGTTACTGACATGATTGACGAGTTTCCAGCCTTGTTTGTTGCGGCGGCCTTAGCGCAGGGCCGTACCCGTATTCAGGGGGCCAGGGAACTGCGGGTGAAAGAGTCCGATCGCATCGCCGTCATGGCAACAGGGTTGCGCAAGCTTGGCGTGGATATTGAGGAACGCCCGGATGGGGCATGTATTGAGGGCGGCCTGATTCATGGTGGCGAGGTGGACAGTCATGCCGACCATCGTTGCGCCATGGCCTTTGCTGTAGCCGGCCAGGTAGCCGATGACACGGTTCTGATCCGTGATTGCAGCAACGTTGACACCTCGTTTCCCAGATTCGTACCACTGATGCGTCAAGCAGGTTTTAACCTAAGTCATTCCTAACCTAGGGGCTTGTCGGACTTGGGGGGCGTAGCGAGGCGGATGAAAAATCGAGACCAGTTTTTTGATCTTGTGAGGCGAATAGGGGTTCTATTTGATGATAAAGAGCGAAAAATGAACCGATTTCTACCGCCGCAGTCGATGCTTCCCAAGTCCGACAGGTTCCTGGACGAAGCCATCACCCGGTAGTTCCGACACGCTGTACTGGGTACTCTGTGCCTCATGTACTTGACCCGAAACGTAATGGGCTACAGGCTTGAGATCACGATGTAACTACCCTCTTGCCTACGTAGGGAGAATAACTATGTCTAAACGTCCCGTTGCCTTGATTACCGGCCCAACCAGCGGTATCGGCCTGCATTTGGCGGAGTTGCTGGCCCGGGACGGCTACGATCTGGTTCTGGTCGCGCGCAGCACCGAGGTATTGGCCCGACTTACCCACGACTGGACCCAGAAATACGCCATCCGGGTGCTACCCATCAGCGTGGACCTGTCGCGCTCCGATGCGGTAGAAACCGTGGTCACTACGACTCGTGAGCACGGTATGCACCTTAATGTGCTCGTCAACAATGCCGGAGTCGGTAGCTATGGCATGTTTGTCGATACGCCGCTGAACCACGAGCGAACCCTATTGCAGCTCAACGTGCTGGCACTCACGGAGCTGACCAAATCGTTTCTACCGGATCTGCGGAAAAGCAAGGGCCATATCCTCAACGTAGCATCGACCGCAGCCTTCGAACCGGGTCCTTTTATGGCTGTTTATTACGCCAGCAAGGCCTATGTACTCTCCTTCAGTGAGGCGATCGCCGAAGAGCTGGCTCCCGAGGGGATACAGGTCACCGCATTGTGTCCAGGCCTGACCCGATCAGGTTTCCAGCATGCCGCTAACATGGAACATTCCGGTCTTCTGCGTTTGCCGGGAATGGACGCCCAGGAAGTGGCCGAAGCGGGCTACCGCGCAATGTGCAAGGGTAAGCGAGTCGTCATTCCAGGTATCTTCAACCGCTTGCTCGTAGCAAGCGTACGCTTTACTCCGCGTCGCTGGATCACCCGAATAGTGGCCTGGCTAAGCCAGCCCAAGCAACAAGGCTGAACGGACCCGGGGATCACGGTCCCAGGTTATCTGACCCAGCCAGGACTTTCTGCCAGTCTTAGCGAAGCTCATCTCATTGCAAGCGTGACTCATTTTAGGACTTGCCTGCGGGGGCATACTCCAACCACAGAGCGCTAAGTACAGGGTACTGATCACAGCAAAGTGGAGCGAGTTGATGTCATCCAGACCCACAGCGCTCATCACAAAGTCGCCGGCACCATCAGGCCTGCTCGACCGCTTGAATCAGGACTTGGCGGAGCGATCCAACCAGACTCCCAGACCCTGCGCGTTTAGCTCAATATCCATGGCCAATAACGGGTTGATCCGGGCCTCACTCAGGGTACATCCGTGAGCTCTGAGGCGTCCCAGGAAATAGCGGTGAAGCTCGCCGCAAAGTCGTTGGTGGCGCTGGGGTGCTGCCTGCAGTTCACGGGCGATGCGGGCGAGATCGCTGATTTGTCGCAACAGTTCCGAGGCGACGCGCGGCACCTCGCCGATCCGGCTGTAGTGGGTCAGGTACATGCTTGCAGGGGCATACGCCAGCATGCGTTCAATCGAGCGGCACAACGCCTCCGGATCAAACTGGATCGGGGTGGTGGTCGGCATGGCCCACGGCCCCTGCGGGGTATCAAATTCGCGATAAGAAAGTCCGAAGGTATCGCCGGCAAAAAAACTGTTGCTGGCTTCATCCCGGATGCAGATGTGGTGGCGGGCATGACCGGGTGTATCCAGGGCCAGGAATGGCCGGCCGGCAAGCTCGATCACATCGCCATCGTGAGCTGCAAGAATACGTTCGGAAGGGATAGGCACTAGTTCACCGTAGGTCTTGCGTACCTCCTCAATACCATAGACCGCTGCGGCGCCGGCCATCAGTGCGCTGGGATTGACCATATGGCGTACCCCCCGCGGATGCATCCAAACCTGCGCCCGCGGCAACTCAGCCAATAGGCGCCCGGCACCCCCGGCATGATCCAGGTGCACATGGGTGAGGATCAGCCAGTCCACTGCTTCCCGCTCAAGGCCGCTTCGTTGCAAACCATCAAGCAGGGCCGGAACCGAGCTATTTAGACCCGCATCGACAAACGCCGCATGGCCGTTCTCAACAATCAGGTGACTGGCATCGAAGCCCGGTCGAATAAACCCAGTATCGATGGCAACAATGCCATACTCAGCCTTCACATTGATCCGGCCCGCGTCGGCAGCGCTTACTGACTTATTCTGATGATCGGTCACAGTTTTTCCTCGTCATTACCAATCGCCACATGCGGCGCCCCCGTACCGCTTACCCAAGCACGATACATGCCCTCGGTATTGAAAGGCAGGGCATAAGATCCATCCACGCCAAGGACGATAGCTCCACCGCTGCCCCCCATGGCCGGGATTTCTTGGTTGATAACCGCCGTGGCCGCTGCTTCCACAGACTGTCCGGCCGCCACCCGCACGCATATCGCATGAGCCGCGACACTACGAATGTAATACTCACCCCAGCCCGTAGCCGATACCGCACAATGGGCATCGGCATAGGTTCCGGCACCAATAATTGGCGAATCACCCACCCTGCCCCAGCGTTTATCGGTCATACCTCCTGTAGACGTCGCCACAGCAAGTTCACCATGCCTATCCAGGGCCACCGCTCCGACCGTTCCAAAATAAGCACATTCCGGGTCAGAAATCCCCACCGCTGATTGTGGTCCATTTTGTAATGCCCGCTGCAACTGTTGCCAACGTGCCTCGGTATGAAAATAGGTGGGCTCAACCTGCTGCAGACCGCGGTGTGCGGCAAAAGCTTCAGCCCCCTCACCCAGCAGCATCACGTGGGGTGAATGTTCCAGTACCGCACGCGCCAGTAGCACCGGATTACGCACCGAACGGACCCCAGCTATCGCCGCAGCAGCTCGGTCAACCCCTCGCATAACCGCCGCATCCAGCTCGTTATGGCCATCATGGGTAAATACGGCTCCCTTGCCAGCATTGAAGCAGGGGGCATCTTCGAGCACCACAACGGCTGCCGTAACGGCATCGAGTGCCGCACCATCTTTCTGCAGAATGGCATAGCCTTCACGCAAAGCCCGACTCAAGGCCTTACAGATCGTAGCTCGTCGATCCTGATGAAGGTCGGTCTGGATCACCCCAGCACCTCCGTGGATCAGCAAAACCGGGCCATGGCAAGTCATCATGAACTGATTCTCTACCTTATCAAAAAGAGCTGAAATGCGTCACGCAACAAGGTCGTGATCCTAAAGAAGGCACCGTCTCTATGCTGGCCCAGTTACTCCCTCGGTCGTCCGTCTAGGAATAGGTATGCCGGTGAACAGTGGCTGAACATTATCCAGCAAATACGCTGGCGCGATAACGATCAGATATCACGGTCCCTCCGCAGCAAGGATAGGCGGGATCTACTCGCGAACGTGAACAACCCGGCAAATAGAGGCTCCTGACACTCAGGGTCAGTCTGCTCGGTATCCACCTGGCCCGACCCACGCTTTCAGTGCACGGCAGGGTGCCGCCGCAACAACCTGAGCAGTCAAGCAGGTTGCTTGCGGTACGTTATTACATAAGGGTTGCATGACCTGGGGACTATATCTCCTTTGCTTTCATAGGCAGACCAGGATGGTCAACCTCTTTTTATCCTCAACGGCTCAAGATATGGTTAGCCAAGCCGATCATAGTCGGCAATACAATTTTGCTCGAGACAACCGGTTCGAACCCACCTCCCAAGCTGCGTACGATGCCAACACCTAACAAACCGTCATCGAATCACATTTTCTACAGCTATGCCGATGCGTTGGAGCACCGTTTCTATCGCTGGCTGTTTCGCTGGCACCTGTCCGCAGTCACCGAGCCGACTGCGGTAGATCACGCCTTGTTTGCATGGCTGCAAAGCCTCGACAGCGGTGAAGAGGTGGTAAATCAACTGCCACTACTACCCCAAGCGGTGATCGAATTGCTGGCAATGCTGGGACGCAAAGAGAGTTCCACGACTGCTATCGTTCAAGCTATTGCCCGTGACCCCGGCTTACTCGGCGACACCATCCGCCTTGCCAACAGCGTGTATATAGCACCACAGCGACCTATCGAAAACCTCGACCAAGCGGTGGTCATGCTCGGTCTGGATGGTCTCAGGCGACTGGCCGCTCAGACTGCTCTGCATCCGGTATTCCTGCAACCGGATGATGAACACGCCCGTCGAGCGGCACAACAATTATGGAATTTAGCCCAGCGACGTGCGTACGTTGCGACCCGGCTGGCTCCGAGTGGGGCCGGAAATTTTGCGGCCTTCCTCGCTGCCATGATGCATGACATTGGATTATTAGTAGCTTTGCGCCGCATGAACGAGGTGGCTAGCCGGCATCTACATCCACAATCCAGCGATTTTTTACACCAGCTCCACGAGAAAAACCATCGTTTGCGTACCCTAGCCATGAACCACTGGACGTTGCCGGCAGCAACGCTTGAGGTACTTTCATCGCTACACCACATCCGCAGTGGTAATGAGACCTCTCCGATCCTGGTAGCATTGGCGGCCGCCGATTACACCAGCAAATTCGATTTACTGGTCCGTTTCGGGCGAGTCCACTCACACACCCCTGAACGAACCTTCGCGAGTATCGGATCATTTGGTCCAGACTGCATACGGGCTTACCATGATTTGCTCAAACTCGATATGAGAACGCTCGATTAATCAGCATCATGCTCCTCATCTTTAGCCTGCTGCCAAAGATTTTCCTGTTGAGCCAAATCCAGCTCGACAAGCTCGCAACCCGCCTCATGCGCGTGGGTTTCCATGCAGCGAAAACGTCGCTCGAACTTAGCATTGGCCCGCCGCAAAGCACGGGCTGGGTCAATGTGCAGATGCCGGGCGAGGTTCGCCGCCACGAACAACAGATCCCCCAATTCATCTTCCACCCGCTCCGTTATGGGGGGATCGGTGTCGAACTCGGCGTTCAGCTCACGGACTTCCTCGTCCAGTTTTTCGAGTACCGGGCCGGGGCCGGGCCAATCGAAGCCAACCTCGGCAGCACGATTCTGTAAAGCAATGGCTCGACGCCACTCGGGAAGTCCGCGCGATACCGCATCCAGAAGGCTGCGGTCCGCCTGACCGCCGGCGCTGCGCTCTGCTGCTTTGAGTGCCTGCCAGGCCCGAGTTTGTTCCTCTACATCGGCATAACGCACATTACCGAATACATGGGGATGCCGA
>CAJXGK010000021.1 GCA_913053815.1 uncultured Rhodanobacteraceae bacterium | reverse complement strand
ATCGATAGGTGCGGCCACCAGCGTAGCCCCGGTACGCTCGCAGGCAAGCTGCCAAGGAACGATATTGGCATGATGCTCCATGGTGGTCACCAGCACCCGGTCACCCAGCGCAACCCTTTCTCCCACCTGCGACAGCAAGTCATCCACTTGGCTGGCTACCGGGCGGATCTCGATCTGCGGGTCAACTAGGCCGGTCGGGCGCACCACCAGTTCCACCACATGCTCGCTGCTGTGCTCAAACTCATACGGACCGGGAGTCGCCGAAGTGAAGATGGTGCGTGGCGAACGCCGCTCCCATTCTTCAAATTTAAGGGGTCGATTATCCAGCGCCGAGGGTAGGCGAAAACCAAATTCGACCAAGGTCTGTTTGCGGGAATGGTCGCCCTTGTACATGCCGCCCAGTTGCGGCACGGTGACATGGGATTCGTCCACTACCAGCAGAGCATCGGCGGGCAGATAGTCGAACAGGCATGGTGGCGCTTCACCGGGCATGCGCCCGGTGAGATGACGTGAATAATTCTCCACCCCCTGGCAGTACCCGACCTCGGCCATCATTTCCAAATCGAAGCGGGTGCGCTGTTCTAAACGCTGGGCTTCGACCAGCCGATTGTCATCACGCAGTTGCTGCAGGCGTTCACGCAATTCATCCTTGATGGTCTCCATGGCATCAAGCACCTTGCGACGTGTGGATACGTAATGCGATTTCGGATAAATGGTGTAGCGGGCAATACGTCGTCGCACTTCGCCCGTTAAGGGGTCGAACAAGGAGAGGTTTTCAATCTCTCCATCGAACAGTTCCACCCGCAGGGCATCGGCCTCGTTTTCGGCCGGGAACACATCGATCACCTCACCGCGCACCCGATAGTTAGCGCGGCGCAGTTCGATATCGTTGCGAACATATTGCATCTCGGTCAGACGGCGGATCAACTCGCGCTGATCCAATCGGTCGCCACGCACCAGATGCAACACCATGCGGAAGTATTCGTTGGGATCACCCAAGCCGTAGATGGCCGATACGGTGGCAACGATGAGAGCATCCTTGCGCTCCAACAAAGCCTTGGTGGCCGACAGCCGCATCTGCTCGATGTGCTCGTTGATACTGGCGTCCTTCTCGATGTATGTATCGGAGGCCGGTACGTAAGCCTCGGGCTGGTAATAATCGTAGTAGCTGACGAAATACTCGACCGCATTGTGTGGGAAAAAATTCTTGAACTCGCCATACAGTTGCGCGGCGAGGGTCTTGTTAGGTGCCATCACCAGGGTCGGCTTCTGGATCTGCGCAACAACGCTGGCAATCATGTAGGTCTTGCCCGAGCCGGTCACTCCCAGCACCGTCTGGTGGGCAACCCCGTCGGTGAAGCCCTGCACCAGACGGCGAATCGCCTCGGGTTGATCACCGGCCGGGGTGTAGGGTGCTATGAGTTCAAAGTGATCGGACATGGAAGCCGTATTGTAGCGGTCTGCGCTGACGGCTCAGGTCAGCTTTGCCGTACACATTCATCGGCCTGCACTGATGGGGCGCCACAGTCACCCCACCTATGCTGCAATCTGCTCGAATGGATGTCACCTATGGGGACCTCGAAAAGCCTGCTGCGCGGTCCGATTGCTCGGTTGTGTCCTCACTCAATCCCTGCCTATCAACCTGATAGGTCTCGGAGATTCGCTCCGGAGCGCCTTGCACCCGAACCACCCGCTACGGTTTTTCGAGGTCCCCCCATATTCTCTCGAAAACAGCAAGGGCGCAGCCTCATCGAGCTGCTGATGGTGATGCTGATCATTGCTGCACTCACCACTATCGCCACCCCCTCCTTCAGTGGGCTTTTGGCCCGCGAACGGGTCCAGTCCATGAACCGCGAACTGGCCGCCACGCTGCATTTCGCACGAGAATACGCCATCCGTACCGGCGCCCGAAGTCTGGTATGCCCGACCCGTGACGACCGGCACTGTACCCCTGATATGCGCTGGGATCATGGCTGGCTGGTTGCTACGGATTTCAATCACGATGGGCAACCGGATGGGCTACCGGTCCGACTCGGCAAAGCTGACCCGGACCTGCACATCCTATCCAGTCGCGGCCGCAGAAAAATCATCTTTCATAGTAATGGCAGTGCCATCGGTAGCAACCTGACTCTGTTGTTTTGCCAGGCCGGACAAGCCGCCGAAACCCATGTTTTGGTCATGTCCAATACCGGCTATCTGCATACCCGCCGGGCCAGTACCGCCCAGCAGAAACGTTGTGCACAAGGTTGATCCGGGATATCGCCCAGATATCCATACTCCATCATCCAGGACGAATGATAGGCTGCTCCCATCCCCGACAGATCACCGTGGATAACAAGCGTAATCGTGACGGATTGGTGCCTTACCCGTGGTTCGCGTGGGGGATCAGGAGTCTCGATGGATGCGGTTCGTACCTCACTACATCCTATGCGGCTATTGCCGTGGTTCGCAGTGCTCAACAATATCCGCTTACCAGGAAGTTTCCCCAATGGGTCGACCCCTCCCTCAAACCCTTCAACCGGTCAAAGTCCGTGGAGACTCCATCTCGGCCAGCTTCTGCACGGCTTCGTGCGCCAGCGGTTCCAGGCCTGCAGCCCCCGCATCCAAGTGTTGCAGAATCTGTTGACGCATTCTCGGCTCCCAGAGTTTGTTGAGGTGCTGGGCGATGCTGCTGATGGCGGCAGCATGATCGGCTTCGGTCACAAAGTAATGACTGATGTCGTTGACCATGGTAGTCAGGTACTCGATGTTCATGTGCTTGCTCCGACGGCATGCCGCAGCCGCTGTGGGTGGGTATAAACAACGTGACTATCGGCTCGCGCAAAGCCAATCAAGGTCAGCCCGGTATCGCGGGCCAAGTGGATGCCTAGAGCAGTGGGTGCGGAAATCGCCGCCATGATCGTAATTCCTATAGTGGTGGCCTTGATCACCATTTCATAGCTGGCCCGGCTGGTGACCAACAGAAAGCCCGCCTCGGGGTCAATACCGCTGCGAAGCATGGCGCCGATCAGCTTATCCAGGGCGTTATGGCGACCCACGTCCTCGCGTACCAGCATGATCCGCCCGCGGGTATCGACCCAGGCCGCCGCATGCACCGAGCCGGTCGCCAGGTTGATCGGCTGGGCCGCACGCAGGGCCGACAGCGCCTTCTGCAGCGTATCAGAATCAATCTGCGGGCCCTGACCGACTGGTCCAGGATGGCGCACGGCATCTTCCAGGGTACGCGCTCCGCACAGCCCGCAGCCACTGCGACCGGGTAGCAATCGCTGTTGATGGGCACCAGGGTGTTGTCCAAAAGTCAACTCCGCAACCTCCATGACCAGTTCGATACCTTCCATGCGTAGATGCACTCCAATCGACCCGAGTTGAGCAGCGTGACGCACCAGCCCCTCGCTCATCGAGAAGCCCAGCGCGAAATCTTCCAAATCCAGCGGGGTCATCATCATCACGGCAAATGACACCCCGTTGTAAACCATGGCTACGGGCACTTCCTCGGCAATAGCATCTTCGGCCCGTTCAGCCCAGCCATGGCCGTAACGCTCCACCATGCGCTTGGCATAGCCCACCTCGGCAGGCTGTGGTTCAGTAGCTGCCGATAACATCCAGTGACTGCTCCAGCAACGCCTGCTGCTTCTCGGAAAACGCTTGGTGGCGCTGCTGCCATTCCGAGGGCTGAGTGACGCGGGTGACCTGCACCGCAGTAACCTTGTACTCGGGACAATTGGTGGCCCAATCAGAGCTTTCGGTGGTGATCACATTGGTACCGGAGCCGGGGAAATGAAACGTGGTGTAGACCACGCCCGGCTGCATGCGTGCGGAGATCCGTGCATGCAGCACAATATCTCCGGCCCGACTCTCAATACCGACCCAGTCGCCCTCGACGATACCACGCTCCTCGGCATCATGAGGATGAATCTCCAGAAGATCCTCACTGCACCATGCCAGATTGGCCGTGCGTCGGGTCTGCGCGCCAACGTTGTATTGGCTGAGGATACGGCCCGTAGTGAGGATCAGCGGATGTTTAGCGTTGACCTTTTCCGCCGTCGGCACGTACTCAGTGAGCATGAAGTGACCCTTACCACGCACGAACTCGCCCACATGCATGACCGGGGTCCCATCCGGATGTTCCGCATCGCAGGGCCACTGCACCGAACCCATACGGCTAATCTTCTCAAAACTCATACCCTGGAACGTCGGCATCAAGCGGGCAATCTCATCCATGATTTCGGAGGGCTGGGTGTAGTGCATCGGATAACCCATGGCCTTGGATAACAACTGGGTGATCTGCCAATCGGCATAGCCGGCCTTGGGCTCCATCACCTTGCGTACCGGTGATACGCGCCGCTCGGCATTGGTAAAGGTGCCATCTTTTTCCAGGAATGAGCTGCCCGGCAGGAACACATGCGCATATTTGGCTGTCTCGTTGAGAAACAGGTCCTGCACCACGATACATTCCATGGCCTGCAGCGCCGCCGTCACATGCCGGGTGTTGGGGTCGGACTGAGCAATATCCTCACCTTGTAAATACAGACCCTTGAAGCTGCCATCAAGGGCGGCCTCAAACATGTTGGGGATGCGCAGACCGGGCTGATCATGCAGGGTCACGCCCCACTCGGATTCAAACGCCGCCCGTACGACCGGATCAGCAACGTGACGGTAACCGGGAAACTCATGGGGGAAGCAGCCCATATCGCAGGAACCCTGCACATTGTTCTGCCCTCGCATCGGGTTGACGCCGACGCCGGGCCGGCCCAGATTACCGGTGGCCATTGCCAAATTGGCAATGCCCATCACCGCAGTTGAACCCTGGGCATGTTCGCTGACGCCTAAACCGTAGTAGATCGCCGCGTTGCCACCGGTGGCATAGAGCCGGGCCGCACCACGCACCACCGCGGCGGGAACCCCGGTTGTGGCCGCCATGGCCTTGGGACTGTAGCGGTCCTGAGTCACTAACGCGCACCATTTCTCGAAGGCTTCAGACTCGCAACGCTGCGCCACGAAGTCCTCATCCACCAAGCCTTCGCTGACGATCACATGGGCTAGTGCATTGAGCACCGCAACATTGGTACCGGGCTTGAGCTTGAGATGGTAGTCAGCCTGAATGTGCGGGCTGCGCACCAAATCAATGCTGCGAGGATCAATAACGATCAATTGGGCTCCCGCACGCAGACGCTGTTTTAGTCGTGACCCAAAAACCGGGTGGGCATCGGTCGGATTGGCCCCCATCACCAGGACTACGTCGGTCTGCTCGATGGAGTCGAAGTCCTGGGTCCCTGCCGACTCACCCAAAGTAGTCTTGAGACCGTAACCTGTCGGCGCATGACACACCCGGGCGCAGTTGTCGACGTTATTGTTGCCGAAACCAGCCCGGACCAGCTTTTGCACCAGGTAGGTTTCCTCATTGGTGCAGCGTGAGGAGGTAATGCCACCGATCGAAAACTTACCATATTGGTTCTGCAAGCGTTTGAATTCACCAGCGGCACGAGCAATGGCCTCATCCCAGCCCACCACCCTCCACGGGTCACTGATCTTCTCGCGGATCAGCGGTGTGGTGATGCGCTCTGGATGGTGGGTGTAGCCGATCGCAAAGCGGCCCTTGACGCAAGCATGACCGTGATTGGCATGACCCTCCTTATTCGGCACCATGCGCACCAGGGTTTCGCCCCGCATCTCGGCCCGGAACGAGCAGCCCACGCCACAATAGGCACACGTGGTCACTACACTGTGCTCGGCCTGGCCCATCTCGATGAGCGACTTTTCCGACAGGGCGGCAGTCGGACAGACCTGGACGCAAGCACCGCAAGACACGCATTCGGAATCCAGAAAACGTTCATCCAGACTGGCGGCGAGCTTGGACTCGAAGCCGCGTCCCTGCATGGTCAGGGCAAACGTCCCTTGTACATCATCACAAGCCCGTACGCAGCGTGAGCAGACAATGCACCGGGATGGGTCGAAGACGAAGTACGGATTGGACTTGTCCTTGGCCACAAAACGCTGATTGGTCTTGCCCTGTTGGGTCTGCGGAGCAACATGGTTGGCACCGTCAGAGCCGTAACGCACTTCACGTAAGCCGACCACCCCGGCCATTTTCTGTAGTTCGCAGTGGCCGTTAGCCGGACAGGTCAGACAATCCAGGGGATGATCGGAGATATACAGCTCCATCACCCCACGGCGCAACTCGCCCAACTTCGGGCTCTGCGTCGTCACCTGCATACCGGCCGTCACCGGTGTTGTGCACGAGGCCGGGTAGCCTGGGCGGCCTTCGATCTCGACCAGACACAGCCGGCATGAACCGAAAGCATCAAGCATATCGGTGGCACACAGTTTGGGGATGTGAATTCCGGCCTGGGCAGCGGCGCGTAGCACTGAGGTTCCCTCGGGCACGTTCACGGTGTGTCCGTCGATCCGCAGCGCAACTGGGGTCGTGGATTTTGCCTGGGGGGTTCCGTAATCGATGGCAACGATGGATAGCATGATGTGCTTGCCTCCTCAGGATGCCGGCCGTTCGGCCACCCTGGCAAAATCCTCGGGAAAATGGTTGAGGGCGCTCAGCACCGGGTAGGGCGTCAGCCCACCCAGCGCACACAGCGACCCATCCAGCATGGTCTGGCAGAGATCGCGCAGCAGCAACAGATTGCGTTCGCGCTCACTGGAGCAGCCGGTAAGGATGCGCTCGATGACTTCGACGCCACGCACCGCACCAATACGGCACGGCGTGCACTTACCACAGGATTCCAGGGCGCAGAAGCCCATGGCTAAACGGGCCTGCTCCGCCATATCGACCGTATCATCGAAAACCACGATCCCCCCGTGACCAATCATCCCCGAACGCTCGGCGAACGCCTCGTAATCCAGCGGCGTATCAAACAGGGTCGTCGGAAAATAGGCCCCCAGCGGACCGCCCACCTGCACCGCCCGAATCGGCCGGCCCGATGCACTGCCGCCACCCAGGGACTCCACAACATGGCCCAGGGTGCATCCAAAAGGCAACTCGTAGAGACCGGGATGCCGGATATTGCCACATAGTTGCACCGTCAGGGTGCCACGCGATGTGTCATGCCCAATAGCCGCATACGCCTCGGCACCCTCCGCCAGGATCGCCGGGACCGTCGCCAGCGTGATGACGTTATTCACCACCGTGGGCTTGCCGAAAACCCCGTGTACGGCCGGCAGCGGCGGCTTGTAACGAACCGTTCCCCTCTTGCCTTCCAGACTCTCCAGAAGTGCGGTTTCCTCACCACATATGTAGGCTCCGGCACCGATGCGGATCTGCAAATCAAAATGCTGCCCGGAGGCCAGGATGTTGTTACCCAGCAAAGCATTGGTATAGGCCACATCAATGGCCGCCTGCAAGGTCTGCTGGGCATGTGGATATTCCGAGCGTAGATAGATGTAGCCCTGCTCCGCACCGACGGCAAAACCGGCGATAACCATCCCTTCGATCAGGCTCAGAGGATCGCCTTCCATCAGCATGCGATCGGCGAAGGTGCCGCTATCCCCCTCGTCGGCATTGCCTACGATGTATTTCGTAGCGCCGGCGGCGTGCCAGGTCGTGCGCCACTTTACCCCAGTAGGGAATCCTGCCCCACCCCGACCTCGCAACCCGGAACGGGTTACGGTCTCGATCACGGCCGCAGGCCCGATCTGCAAGGCCCTGAGCAGCCCCCTGGAACCACCGGTAGCCAGATAGTCGGACCACGAAGTCGGCGCAATTTCTCCACAGCGCCTGAAATTGACCCGCTGCTGACCCTGCGTCTTGAACAATTCCTCCACCGGGCCCAGATTGAGTGGATGCTGCCGATTACCGGTTACCAGGGCATCCAGAATATTCGGCACCTCAACCGGAGTCACCGGACCGAAGGCCAGGCGTTGGCCCTGGTGTTCGTATTCGATCATTGGCTCCAACCAGAACAACCCCCGGGATCCGGTACGCACCAGATCCACCGGTATATTTCGGCGTCGGGCGGCATCACTCAGACTATCGATCACCGCTTGGGCCCCGATGGAAAGAGAACTGCTGTCAGTTGAGACAAAGAGTTTCATAGGTCGTCACCTTTCGCCAGTGCGTTCACCAGCGAGACGATCTGTTGCTGATCCAGCCTACCCAAGGTCTGACCGTCGATTTGTGCGGATGGGCCACAAGCGCAATTGCCAAGACAGTACACCGCTTCAATTTCCACCGTGCCTTCCGCCGCTGCCCAAGCCGCCTCCCAGACCTGCCGACCGCCGTTGGCTTGGCAAGCTTCAGCGCGACAGATCTTGATGACCCGGCCAGCCGCTGGCTGGGTTTTAAAATCCGTGTAAAAACTGACCACACCACCAACTTCGGCTCGAGTGAGATTCAAACGTGCGGCAATGATTTGTACCGCTTCATCAGCAATGTATCCGCAGCGGCTCTGAACATCGTGGAGAATGGGCAACAATGGGCTGACCTGGCCATGGTGCTGTGTGCAGATCTCTTCAATAGCAAGAGATAATACCTGACTTTCAGACACGATCGCCCTCCCGGAAAAAGGTCTTGTCAATAGCTTCACGTTACTTACGAAAGCAGAAAATTGCTGTAGGCAAGCAACCCGATAGTCATTCTATCCCGCTGCGATAGCGTCTACGAACACGCAGTGTTGGCTAATATAAAATGAGTCGGGTACAAGGTACAGTCGGTAGCCATTTTATTCGTGATGAATGGTTGAAATCCTCGGCAACGCCGCTCATCAAGATCCTCAGAGTAACCCATCGATATCTCACAGTCCTCATCGCATCACGGTCGCCCCGTCCATCTCCGGCGCGATCCCTGCTCCAGCGGAGTGCGAGCGGTGAAGATTTACCGATCAGATGGGAAAATCCACCGGAAACTCAGGTTGATGCGCGGACCAACCGGTTTGCGGGTTTTCGGCACAGCATGCCGATAGTGGGCTTGGGTACGCCCGGCCATATACAACAGGCTGCCATCGGTAAGCCACCACTCGGCCTGGCAGGCCGGGTCCTGTCGATGACGCAGACAGAACCGGCGAGTTGCCCCTAGGCTGAGACTGGCAATACCCGGCTCCGGGCCCAACTCGGGTTCGTCGTCGGCATGCCAAGCGATGCTGTCCGCGCCATCGCGATACAAGTTGGCCAACACACTGTTGAAACGCGCCTTAGTGGCTACCTCGATGCGCCCTCGCAAGATGCGGAGTACCTTCGGCCAGGGCTGCGGGGTATGCAACTGGCCGGAATAGCGATAGCGACATGATTTATCACCGATCCAGCACGACAGGCGCGGTGCGGCCAGCTCGCGCCCGAACAGACGTACCCGATGCTGAGTCCACGGCAACATGTTGCGTAGTTCGTCAAACAAAACCCCAGTTTCGTCGACGGTTAGAAATTTAGGGAAAAAACACAACTGGGTATCCGGCAGAACCGTTACGATCCCAGCCGAGGCGGTAACGTGACAGGGATCATTCGACATCTAGGCAGGCCGCACAGATGCCCGCCAATTCGAGCAGGCGAAGATCCGAACCCGGCGGGCCGACCAGTTGTATGCCAATGGGCAATCCGTCTGGAAGCCGGCCCATGGGTAGACTGACGGCAGGACATCCAGCCAGGCTGGCGAAGCTGGTCAGGTCAGCCTGATTATCAGGAACCGGAGCACCTATCGGAAAGGCCCCTTGGGGGGTGGTCGGCATAACCAGCACATCTACTTGGGCAAACAAGCGCCGCGCTTTTAGCCTGGCCGCATCCAACACTCGGTCAGCCCGCACATAATCACTGGCACTCTTGCGTTTGGCAAAATCGAGCAGGTTCCGAAACCGGGCCGACACCGGATGTTGTGAATCCTTGAGATCCGCTGCAAAGGTATGCAACATTTCCACCTCCATCAACAATAATCCGGCCCGCCGTGTGGCCGCCAACGGCCAGTCGGAAAAATCAACCTGCCGGCGCTTGCCCAAGCCGTGCTGCAAACTTGCCAAAGCCTGCTGAAACACCTCACACACCTCCGGCTTGACGTGCAGTCCGGCAAGATCCGCCAGCAATCCACAACGCAGCTGACCCGGTTCCCAATCGGGCAGGTCCAGTGCCACCCGCCGCCGTCGCGAGTGGATATCATCGGCGTCGTAACAGGAAAGTACAGGCAGCAGTACCCCCAGATCCTCGACCTCGGCAGCGAGGATCCCCACACAATCCAAGCGCCGCGCCGCGGCGGTGAGTCCAACGGTGGAAATTTCACCATGCGTCGGCTTGAACCCATACAGGCCACAGTAACTGGCCGGAATCCGAATCGAACCGAGGCTATCCGAACCGATTGCCGCAAGAGCCATGCCCGACGCTACCGCCACGGCCGAACCGGCAGAAGAGCCCCCCGGCACATATTCAGGGCGTTCAGGATGGTGGACCGGCCCACTATGCGGATTGTCGCCCACCGCGCCCAAAGCTCCCTCATCGAGGCGGGTCTTGCCAATCAGAATCGCCCCCGAGGCCCGCAGCCGAGCCACCGCCTGGGCATCATGTGCCGCCACTGCCCGTTCCGGCCTCGGTAATCCGACACGGGTGACGTAACCGCCAATATCGAAGTTATCCTTGACCGCCACAGGGATCCCATCAAGCCGTCCGATCACCCCTTCCCGACGGCGCCGCTGCGCAGACTGGGCTTGACCCTGCACCAGCTCCGGGCGCACATCAACGAAAGCTCCGAGGGCTTCATTGTGGCGGGCGATGGTATCCAGACAATCCTTAGCCAGCATCGTGGGCGTGACCTGTTCCCGCGCTAGCGCCATCAGCGCGCGACAAACCCCAAGGCGAGGCCAATGAACCGGATTGTGATTCTTGGTGACGGCCATCAACAAACTCCTGCGAATACGGACATTATGCCGCGCATTGCCCACCGCGGGCGGAACGCGGACAATTGGGTCTGCCGCCGATACCCGGGAGAGACCCATGAGCAATCGTGAAGTGATGGAATACGATGTTGTCGTCATCGGAGCCGGACCGGCCGGGCTAGCTTTTGCCATCCGCCTGAAACAGATCAAACCCGCACTCAGCGTATGCGTGATCGAGAAAGCCTCAGCGGTGGGGACACAGATTCTTTCCGGTGCGGTCATCGAACCCACGGCACTCGACCACCTGCTGCCGGACTGGCGCAGCAATCCACCCCCGATCTGCCTACCCGTTAGTCATGATGAGTTCTGGCTATTGCGCGACCCCCAACGCGCACTGCGCTTGCCGGTACCCACGCAGATGCGCAATCGAGGTAACTTCATTATCAGCCTTGGTGCGACCTGTGCCTGGCTGGCACCCCAAGCCGAGGCACTGGGGGTCGATGTATTTCCTGGCTTTGCGGCCACCGAAGTCCTATTTGACGAGCGCGCTGCAGTCGCCGGGGTGCGTATCGGCGACATGGGGGTCGCCCGGGATGGTTCACCCAAACCAGGATTCACCCAGGGCATCGATATTCGCGCCGAACTCACAGTATTGGCGGAAGGCTGCCGAGGGCACCTTTCCAAATACCTCATCAAGCGCTTCAAACTGGACCAGAATAGCGACCCGCAAACCTACGGCATCGGTCTCAAAGAGCTGTGGCAAGTCCCTGCAGGCCGCACCCAAGTGGGTAAGGTTGCCCATACTCTGGGCTGGCCACTCGACCCCCATACCTATGGGGGCAGCTTTCTCTATCATCTGGATCAGGATCGTATTGCTATCGGCTTAGTCGTCGGCCTCGATTACCAGGATCCCGGCTTTTCCCCTTTTGAAGCCTTTCAGCAGCTTAAGCAACATTCCAGAATCAAACCGCTGCTGGAAGGTGGGCAGATCCTTTCTGCTGGCACCCGCACCCTGGTTGAAGGCGGCTACCAGTCACTGCCCAAGTTAGAAATGCCCGGCGCTGTACTGATCGGTGACGCCGCCGGTCTGCTCAACGTACCCAAGATCAAGGGTACCCATCAGGCCCTGCGCTCAGGCATGCTGGCCGCCGAGCATTTCACCGAACATCGCAGCTCCACCGGTTGGGATACGCGACTGCGCGGTTCAGCGGTGATGGCCGAACTCAAAAAAGTACGCAACATCCGCCCCGGCTTCAAACGAGGGCTGCGGTTCGGTTT
Source organism: uncultured Rhodanobacteraceae bacterium (assembly GCA_913053815.1). Taxonomy (GTDB): domain Bacteria; phylum Pseudomonadota; class Gammaproteobacteria; order Xanthomonadales; family Rhodanobacteraceae; genus Metallibacterium. Next base: position 1,233 of record CAJXGK010000021.1, on the reverse strand, counting down.
GGTCAATGCCTCCTGGGAAACGATGACGGCCGGCTATTCACCCTGGACATTGAAAAATCATGCGGACTGGTCGGCCCTGAAAAAACTGGATCAGTACCGGGCACCCACACGCCACTATGTCCAACGCGACTTAGCCCCCCGCGACCGTCTGGCTTCAGTGTTCTTTGCCGCCACCTGCCACGACGAGGACCAGCCTGTTCATCTACACGTAGCCGACACCAATATTTGCATCGACCGTTGTGTCGAAGAATACGGTAATCCATGCACCCACTTCTGCCCGGCCGGCGTCTATGAAATCGTTGAGGATGACTCCGGTAAACATCTGCAGATCAATGCCGCCAACTGCGTACACTGCAAAACCTGTGATATCAAGGATCCTTATCAGATTATTGACTGGGTTCCACCGGAAGGCGGCAGCGGGCCGAATTATCAGAACCTCTGAGCCTCCCGTACTCTTTTGCTCGCTTGGGGCAAACCGCAACGCCTGTTAATCTCTGGCCGAAGTCTATGAGGAATTCAGCATGCCGTCGGGGCTCGCGGTCACCCTGGATACCGTCATTGTTGCGGTAACCGACGATTCTCCCAGAGTTCTGACCGTTGACACCGCTGCCGGCAGCGCCTTGCCGTCGGGGCCCTTGGATACCGACAGCCATCCGACTTTGGAACGCGGTATGCGCGATTGGGTTCAGCGCAGTACCGGCCTGACCCTCGGCTACGTTGAGCAGTTGTACACCTTTGGTGACCGACATCGCGGTGAGACCGAGCCCAGTTTGCGCCGACTGGGTATTGCTTATCTCGCCCTGATGGGGGAGCGTCCCCCTCCGGCCGGCGAGGCGCGCTGGCGCGATATCTATGCCTTCCTGCCCTGGGAGGACTGGCGCCAGTGCCGCCCTGAGATGATCGCCGGGGAGCTGGTACCAAGCTTGCAGAACTGGGCCAAGAATCATCCACAACGTGGTGAGCGCATCGCCCTACATTTCGGTCTGCACGGCATGCCCTGGGATACCGAGCGCTGCTTGGATCGTTACGAACTGCTGTGGGAAGCGGACTTGGTCAATGAAGCCCAGCATCCACGCTCGCTGCCCCGGCACACCAGTGGCTTGTCCATGGCCCGCGATTATCGACGTATTCTCGCTACCGCACTGGGCCGGATGCGCGGCAAGATTCGCTACCGCCCGGTGATCTTTGAAATGTTGCCGGACCCGTTCACCTTGTCGCAATTGCAAAAGGTCG
>CAJXGK010000020.1 GCA_913053815.1 uncultured Rhodanobacteraceae bacterium | reverse complement strand
GACCGACACCTTCGACACCTTCGTCGAGTCCTCGTGGTACTACGCGCGTTATTGCGCGCCGGGCGCCGATACGGCGATGCTCGACGAGCGGGCGCACTACTGGCTGCCCGTCGACCAATACATCGGCGGCATCGAGCACGCCATTCTGCACCTGCTCTACGCGCGCTTCTTCCACAAACTGATGCGCGACGAGGGGCTGGTCCACACAGACGAGCCGTTCGCCAATCTGCTGACCCAGGGTATGGTGCTCAAGGACGGCGCCAAGATGTCCAAGTCGAAGGGCAACACGCTCGACCCGCTGGACCTGATCGACGGCATCGGCCTCGAAGATCTGGTGAAAAAATCTACCGCCTCGCTACTGATTCCACAGGTTCGCAAGAAGGTCGAAAAGCGCATCCGCAAAGACTACCCCTATGGCATCCAGGCAGTCGGCACCGATGCCATGCGCTTCACCTTCGCGGCCCTGGCCACCTACGGCCGCACCATCAACTTCGATCTCAAGCGTGCCGAAGGCTACAAACACTTCTGCAACAAGTTGTGGAACGCCGCCCGCTTTGTACTGATGAATACCGAGGGATTCACCCCCCATGACGAGCCGGTTCTGCACACCGCCGCCGAGAGATGGATTGACAACCGCTTCCGGGACACGATGCAGAGTGTTGCGGAAAACTTTTCGAGCTACCGCTTCGACTTGCTGGCCCAAGACCTGTACCAGTTCGTCTGGAACGACTACTGCGACTGGTTCGTGGAACTGGCCAAGCTGGCACTCAATGGCAGCGACGTAGCCGCCGCGGCGTCAACCCGGCACACTCTGCTGGCCGTCCTCGAAGGTATTCTGCGCGCACTGCATCCGCTTATTCCCTTCATCACCGAAGAAATCTGGCATGAAGTCGCACCGCGACTCGAATTGCAGCAGAACAGTATCCTGGAACGGTGTTACCCCAATCCGAGCCAACCGGCGACCCTTCCTGCTGCGGATAGCGTCGCAGCCGAGCCCGCGATAACGCAAGCAGCCGTTACTGAGATCAACACCCTAATCGAAGCCGTGACCCAGGTCCGCAGCCTGCGCAGTGAGCTGAGTATCGCTCCCGGACGTCCAGTGCCGTTGCTGATTGAGGGCCGCCTGGATAACCCGGAACGATTCACCGCGATCCAGAGCATGCTGCAGGCACTGTGTCGCATCGAACGTATCGAGATACTTCCGGGAAATACGACCCCACCGGCTTCGGCCGCCACGCCGTTGCTCGGAGCCAAGGCCCACCTGCCTCTTGAAGGCCTGATTGACATCGCTGCCGAGCAGGCCCGGTTACGGAAGGAGATCCACCGTATTAAGCAGGAAATCGGCAAGTGTCGGGGTAAACTTGGCAACCCGCGTTTTGTCGCTAACGCCCCAACCGAGGTTGTCGAACAGGAACACCATCGACTCGGGGAATGGAGCCGACAAGTCGCAGTGTTGCGCAAGCAGGTTGAGAGGCTGAGCGAATAAGGGCTTACCCATTTCAGTTAAGTGACCTGCCAGTCATCCTCCCTCACTTACTGCAAAATCCCCACGGCTCCCGAATAAACAAACAACCGGATTCAGGGTTTTAGCCACTCCCCTGTGGAGGGTGCAGGTTCAGTACCATCACCATGGCATCCTCACGTCCCTGGCGTGTCGGGTAATAACGCGGACGCTTGCCGATACGGGTAAACCCATACTTTTCATACAACCGGACGGCTCGCCGGTTGGAAGGACGCACCTCCAAAAAAACCTTGTCCGTGTCATGCCAACGGGCCATATCAAGCATGCGTGACAGCATCCGCCGACCAAGACCGAGTCCCTGTTCGGCAGGCGCAACACAGAGATTAAGCAAATGAGCTTCCCTAGCAGTCACCGATAGCACGCCATAACTGCAAACATGATGGCCGGTAACCAGTACCCAGCAGTGATAGCCGGCCTGCAGGCAATCGCGGAAAATACCCGGGCTCCATGGAAATTCGTAGGCCATAGCCTCTATGAAGGCAACCTGAGCGAGGTCCTCACGCTGCATCCGGCGGATCTGCAAGGGTTCTCTGACGAGTACGGCAACCATTACACTGACCGCCCCCGCAACAGTATTTTTACCGCCAACCACAAGCCGCGTTTGCGAGCAGGCTCGGCCAGAATATCGCCAGGGGCGTCGGCATGGACGATCAGACAGCTATCGGCCCCCCTCCGAGGCAATGTCCGCTCCAGCACCGCTGCGGCTTCCTGACCCAATACGAGATAGGCCTGCGCAGCCCCAATCTGCGCTTCCGCTGCACTGGCCTCAAGCCAGGGTGCCCGTTGCATTTCTGCTGGTAAGGCCAGCAAAGCATTGCGTAACAAGGTCTGCTGGTGCGGCTGCGATGCGGCACCAACAGGCAAAATAATCAGCAACGGCACCTTCTGCTTGGTAGGGGGTGGGGAAGCTAAGGCGACATCCGGAATTGTAGCCGGCGGCTTGAATGCCCATGACTTTTCTGCCCCAACCCGCGGCGCCCCCTCAATAGGGACCGTCGTGGTAACTGACGCCTGGCGCAGGTGCAGCGGCAGTACACCCAGCTCGCGCAGACATCGATCCCGCCATGCGGAAAGAGGTGGCCTCACCGTGTTCATAGCTGCCATCAGGCACGAGTACCTCGACGCCGGCGGCGATGTGTGGCCCGCACCCATATGGTCCACACCGGCCCGGACAACACATAGAGAAGGAATACCACAAACAATACCCGTGGCGGGTCAATGGTCAGCGCTACCAGCACCAGCACCACCACCAAAATAGCCAGAAAGGGTACTTTTTCACCTACCGGCCAGGCTTTGAAACTGATGTAACGAAAACGGCTTACCATAAGTAAACCCGTTGGCACGATCAGGGCCAGGGTCAGAAAAACCAGTGTGCCGCCGGAAAAGCCAAGGCTTGATGCGGCCCATACATAGCTCATGACCAATCCTGCCGCAGCGGGGCTGGCCAACCCCTGAAAATAACGCTTGTCAATAACTCCAACCTGGGTGTTAAACCGAGCCAGTCGTAACGCCGCACAAGCTGTATACAGAAAGGCCGCCGTCCAGCCGATCTTGCCCCATACCGGTCCGTAGTGATGCAAATCTGCCAGGGACCAGGTGTACAACACAAGACTGGGGGCCAGGCCGAAGCTGACCAGATCCGACAACGAGTCGTATTGCACACCGAACTCACTCTGGGTATGCGTCAGACGGGCAATCCGTCCATCCAGGCCATCTAAAATGGCCGCTACGAACACTGCGACCACGGCATGTGCGAAATAACCATCGATAGCCGCCACAATGGCGTAAAAACCCGCGAACATCGCTCCAGTTGTGAACAGGTTCGGCAACAGATAGATGCCTCGGCGGGATGAGGTGAAGCGGGTGGGTAGTTCATTCATGGATGGGTCTCGATTTCAATAGCAGTGTAAACCATGCCGCCACACTGCCTACCCTTTCACATGCCGGTACCCAGCAGTTGCGGTAGAGTTACCGCATACCATCGCAGCGAGCTATCTATGCGCCGCTCCATTCTCTTTACTGTTATGTTACTGCTGTTTTGGGTTCCACTGGCCGTTGCCCAGGTTTACACCTGGATCGACAATGGTGGAGTTCGCAATTTTTCGCAATCTCCACCCTCCCAAGGCATCCCCTACAAGGTACTGCTCATCAACAGCAGTACCAAGATAGGTGGCAACACCGCTATCCCATCCCGAAATCTTGTTCCCAACCATCGACTGCGGCAAGCGGGCAACAGGGTAGCCATGGCCGATACTCGCTCCAACCGCACCAAGTATTGCGACGGGCTACACAAAAACCTGCGTCTTCTGGAAAGCAAACAGGCACTTAACACCCTCAGCGCTAAGGGCAAATCGATAGCGATCGATACCAAGCAGCGCGCAAAACAGCTCAAGGCTACCCAGGCAGAGATTGCGGCATACTGCCATCTTTCCTGAGTTATGCGCGGGCTATTTGCTCTGTCTACCCTGGGTAGGGTTGTTTCGGCACGATGGGGGCTCAATCCCCACCATTCGTTTCCAGACCTTCAACCTGCTGCAACGGCACGCGCTTCCTCCAAACGGACTCACGCCTATCCTGTATCGCTAGATTAACTCCCAAGACGTCGTCAACACCACCCGTACCGGCCCGCATTACCTGGACACCTGTTTGCACTCAGTCCGCTCGTGACGGTTTTTAGAGATTCCCCGTGTTGTATCCAGATCCCAACACGAATCGGATACCGGCCTTCGATACCCCCACAGTCGCTCACAGTACTCACTGAGTAGCGTGTCAACCATTCCCGTGCACTGACAGGTTACAATTCGCAATCCTTCCAACCCAACCCGTTGCCATTCATGCGCCTGAGCCAATTCCATCTCGCCACCGTCAAGGAAACACCCGCTGATGCTGAAATTGTCAGCCACCAATTAATGCTGCGTGCGGGGATGCTACGCAAACTGGCCGCAGGTATCTATACCTGGACGCCGCTGGGCTTGCGTATTCTGCGCAAGGTTGAAGCCGTGGTGCGTGAGGAAATGGAACGATCCGGAGCCATTGAAATGCTCATGCCATCGATACAACCCCGGGAGCTGTGGGAAGAAACCGGGCGTTGGAAGAAATTCGGAGGTCAGCTTCTCAAGCTCCAGGACCGCAAGAAGCAGTTTTTCTGTTACGGGCCCACCCATGAAGAAGTCATTACCGACTTTGCCCGTAACGAGCTGAAAAGTTATCGCCAATTGCCCGTCAACTTCTTCCAAATCCAAACCAAGTTCCGGGATGAAATCCGTCCTCGTTTCGGAGTGATGCGAGCCCGCGAGTTCCTGATGAAAGATGCCTACTCGTTTCATCTCGATCAGGAATGTCTGGCCCGAGAATACCGCAATATGTTTGCCACCTATACCCGTATCTTCACCCGCTTGGGACTGCGTTTTCGCGCAGTGAAGGCCGATACCGGAGCGATCGGTGGACAAGCCAGCTATGAATTTCACGTACTTGCCGACAGTGGTGAGGACGCCATCGTTTTTGCCAGTGAATCCGATTATGCCGCCAACATCGAAATGGCTCAGGCCAAGCCATCCAATGCACTTCGCGAATCACCCACCGAACCACTGTACAAGCAGCCCACACCCACCCAGAAAACCTGTGAGGCGATAGCGGAACTACTCAACTTACCCCTCTGTAAAACGGTCAAGTCTATCGCCCTAATGAGCGGGTCGGAATTTATCCTGGCACTGCTACGGGGTGACCACACCCTCAATGAAATCAAACTGGCCAGACGGCTCAACCTGACCGAATACCGTATGGCCAACGAAGAAGACATTGACCACTATCTCGGTACCACCCCTGGTTTTATTGGACCGCTCTCGCCACACCGGCCCATCCGTGTAGTGGCCGACCTTGAGGTGGCCAATATGGCCAATTTTGTGGTGGGGGCCAATCAAACCGGGTTTCACTATAGCGGTGTAAACTGGGGCCGCGATCTACCCGAACCGGAGCAGATTGCCGATATCCGCAACGTCGTCGCCGGTGACCTGGCTCCTGATGGTGGCGGATACCTGAGCATTATCCGCGGCATTGAGGTAGGACACATCTTTCAACTGGGCTCACAATATGCCGAGTCCATGCACGCCGTAGTGACCGATGATCAGGGTCATGCCAGAACCCCCCTCATGGGATGTTACGGGATCGGGATTAGTCGCATTGTCGCCGCAGCAATTGAACAAAACCATGATGCGGCGGGTATTATCTGGCCAACTTCCATGGCTCCATGGAGCGTGGCAATTTGTCCAATTAACACTCAACACGGTACGAAAGTGCAGGATGCTGCCGAATCCCTATATCAGGATCTGCAGAACAGAAATATCGAAGTCGTACTCGACAATCGGGGGCTGCGTCCTGGACCGATGTTCTCAGATATGGAATTGATTGGTATACCCCAGCGTATCGTAGTCAGCGAACGTGGCCTGAAACAAGGACTTTACGAATATCGTGCCCGCCATCGTCCGGACAATGAATACCTTGATTACACTACGCTCCTTGAACGAATACAGACTTGATTCAGCATGCGTTAACAAGTATCCCAAAAGAACAATAGCCGACAGCCTGCCGGGCTTATCACATCTAGCTAAGCGGCTGGGAAATCGGGAACAACTCCTGAGTATTTTGGAACGAATAGCCGGTATGTTTACCGATAATTTTAGTCAGTTCGAATTGCTACCCTACTTATACATCTGATTCATTCCTAGTCCGACAGACTACCAGGGCTTTTCTTTCTCGGCATTTTGATCCAGACTATATATGTGCTGGTCTATAACGCTGGCTGCTCCACCCCTTAACTTATTTATACTATAGACTATCTTCACAGGAGACGAAAATGACCGTAGATCTTGAAACTCTGAATCAAAGACAACTCAATGAACTGATCGAAAAAGCCAAATACCGCCAAACTGAGCTGGCTAAGCAGAACATATCCATCGTGCGCGAGCGTATTGAAACAATGCTGAAAGAGGAATGCCTGACCATTGGGGATATCTACCCCGGCCGGGGCCGCCGTACTGGGCGCAAATCCGTGGTTGCACCGAAATACCGCAACCCGGACGACCACGAGCAAACCTGGAGTGGCCGCGGTAAACGCCCGCACTGGTTCAAAAATGCCCTGGCCGCAGGCAGCAGTGATAGGGATCTGCTTATCTGAGCGGGTCTTGCATACTCCTGAATATTCGCACCCAGCTACGAATATTTTTTATGGCAGATGCCGGCTCCATGTCGGCATCTGTTTTTTCACACGTAGACGTCTTCTATCGCACCTTATCAGCACCCTGCGATCCGCGCGCCATCTGTACCGAGAGTTCTCGCGACCTATTCCCGGTAAGGCTATGGCTGTTGAGCCCCTATCCATATATTCCATATTATAGGTCACAGCTTGCTGAATGGAGTGCATGCCGAACAGTCGGTATCGATATTCCTTGGGAACTCCCCCCACCCACCTTTCAGGTTGTCTAATCACGGATGATGCAAGTCTGCCAGCTAGATGAAAACACCTTTATGTTAATGGCAGTGGAGCACCTCGATAAACCCACTGCGCGGCCCGATGGCTACGTTACATCCTTACTTACTCCTCGCCTATCTATAGGATAGGCGAGGAGATCGCACTGGGGCACCTTGCACTCGGACCGCTCGCTACGGTTCTTCCCCGGTGTCCGGTGCTGGTGAATCAGAGCCTGCAGTGCTATCGGCGGCAACAGCACGAACCCTCAGCAGCCCACCCTCCACCGCCACCACCTCGACCTCACTCCCCTGGGGCAAATCAGGACCTTCCGCCAGCCACTGGCCGTCACCCACTCCGACTTTACCGCGCCCGTTGAGAATCGGACTGACCAGCACCAAGCGTTTGCCCAGCAGACGGTCTGCACGATGATTAAGCAGCTCGGCTTCGGGGTCGTCACTGTCACGCAGCCGTGGTAATACAAAACGCCAATAGATCATGCACGACACAAATGCCAGGGTAATAAATAACAATGCCTGAGGCAGGGCACCCAGGCCCGGGAAAAGAAACAACACCCCCCCCATCACCGCGGCGGCGATACCGATCCAAAGCAGAAAAAAACCAGGTGTCAATACCTCAGCGGCAGCCAATATCAATGCCACGGACCACCAGATATAATGCACCGGAAAACCAGCCATAGGGATCAGCCTCCTTTGCCAGGCTTCCGGGCCTGTACATCCTTGATCAAGTCGGTAATACCCGTGAGTGACCCCAGAATGCCGGTCGTTTCCATTGGCAACAAAAGGGTCTTCTGATTAGGTGAATTACCGAAAACTTTCAGTGCATCAATATATTTCGTAGCCACGAAAAAGTTCAAAGCGTTGATATCACCTTGCGCAATCGCTGCAGAAACCACCTCCGTAGCCTTGGCATCAGCCATAGCCAGTCGTTCACGGGCCTCAGCTTCACGGAATGCCGCTTCACGCTTGCCCTCGGCCGTAAGGATCACCCCTTGCTTCTCCCCTTCGGCCTTGAGAATCGCCGCCTGGCGGAATCCTTCCGCTTCGAGAACGTTGGCGCGCTTTTCACGTTCGGCCTTCATCTGCCGGGCCATCGCATCAACCAGATCCCGCGGCGGCTGGATATCCTTTAATTCGATGCGATTAACCTTAACTCCCCAAGGGCGGGTGGCCTCGTCAACCACATGCAGAAGCCGGGCGTTGATTTCGTCGCGCTTGGACAGTGACTCATCGAGATCCAGAGAACCCAATACAGTACGGATATTGGTCATGACCAGATTTATTTCAGCGCGCTCCAGATTGGCTACTTCATAGGCGGCCTTGGCCGCATCCAATATCTGAAAAAACACCACCCCATCCACCGTAACCACGGCGTTGTCTTTGGTGATTACATTCTGACTGGGCACATCTAGAACCTGCTCCATGACGTTAACTTTGCGCCCGATCGTATAAATAAACGGAACCAGCAGGTGTAATCCTGGCGTCAGCGTAATCACATACTTGCCGAAACGCTCCACGGTCCAGACGTAGCCCTGTGGTACGATCCGCACCATCTTAAACAGAACAATGCCGGCGACCCCGACAATAATCAATGCGAAGAAGAGACCCATGAGTTGGCTTCCCTGAAAAGATGAGTATAAGTCAATATCAACCCATACTGCGTTGCGCCCCCGCACTCACCCAAAGCGACGTGCATCAAATAGGTCATCCCTAGACTGCCGCCCACCCAACTGTGCAAGCCGTGATGGACACGTCCAGACCCGTAGAATTACGTCAAGTCATGAAATTGAGAGCGGACACCCGAACCGATCTGAATTCAGCAGACGGCGTGCCAGATACCGTACGGCAAACTTCGGGTAGCGATCGCCAAGCAACGCGTGCGGCCATGGTCGGGATACTGGCCCATGATGAAGCCTACGATGTGGCAGCGTGGCTGAAGCACCCCATGGGGCCGCCCAGGCCGATAAGCACACCGTCCATCTAGCCGACATGGCTTATAAAATCTGCCAGGACACTCACATCTTCCCCGGCAGCGCGAAGCGGTAGACCACGGGTCACCCGGGCTCCTACCGAACATCACCTCGGATTGCGGCCAATCCCCGAACACCGACGATACCGATGAGAGAAAGAGATCTCCGGCTGCGATGGAATACCCTGGCTCAAACCCGCTTCAGCGGCTCAACAAGACGGTTTATGGACATGCCGTCTGACAACCGTTGCCACAGCGCACCGCACGGACACGCACGACTCAGTAAAGAGAAACAACATCATGACCTGCTATGGCCTCAAAGCTCAAGACCCGAGCATCAAGCAGCGGGAGTTGACGGGAAGTCTCTTATGGATAGGCAAGGAGGGAGCGCGGACACCAGGTGGCAATCGAGCCGTGCAATCAGTTTTTCGAGATCCCATAAGTCGAATTTCATGATTCCAAGCTGGCACGAAAATCAACCCTTAGGCCCTTACCCGGCGCAGTTCCGACCACTTGGTAGTATACGCTGGCGACAGTTTGCCGCGAGCCACCGTCCAGCGCCGGTCACTCTTTAATCCTGCACTACCGATTCCCAGAGTCCCCGACCCCCACTTGGCATTCACCCGGTCCAGGGTTGCCATGAGTGCGGCACGCCGTGCCACCATGGCCGCTGACTCGACCCCCAACAGGTCACCTTGCTGGAGATCCCCACGCGCCCGCAAATCAAGCAGCATGACACCGGCTTTGACATAACGATAGCCGGAACGGAAGACTGTCCGTAGCACCGCTTGAGCGGTCTGGGTGAGTAACCGGGTATCATCTGTCGGTACCACCAGAGGCCATGTTGCCGATGGGGAATATTGCCGATCCTGTTCACGAAACCGGTTGGTCTCGATCCATACTCCCACAGCGGCAGCCACACTGCCCTGCTGGCGCAATCGGCACGCGGCGCGGGCCATATATTCCCGTACGGCTTCAGCAAGTTCATCAAGCTGGTAGATGGGACAGCCAAAACTGCGGGAAGTAATGATCTCCTTCCTGGTCGGCGCCATGGTTTCCAGGCCAAGACAGGGTCGGCCCTGGAGCTCTCTAAGTGTGCGTTCGAGCACGACCGAGAAGCGCGACCGTATCCACCGGGGGTCACAAGCCCGCAGGTCGGCAACACTGTGCACCCCGGCAGCACTCAACTGTACCGCTAAGCGCCGGCCGACTCCCCAGACCTCACGAACCTCAATCGTGGCCAGCAAGGATTCCAGATCCCGGGATGCTAATGCACCCAGATCACAAACTCCCTGCCATTGCGGATTGTGTTTGGCTACATGGTTAGCAAGTTTAGCCAGGGTCTTGGTACTGCCGAAACCCACACACACCGACAATCCGGTCCATTGCCGCACCCGGGCACGAATGGCTTGGCCGGTGGTCACCCACGGCAAGTGGGGCGGGTGTCTGAAATCGAGAAAAGCCTCGTCAATCGAATAGATTTCCTGCTCCGGACTGAACTGGCTGATGACGCGCATCACTCTTGAGGACATATCACCGTAGAGCGTGTAATTTGAGCTGAAGGCCAGGATGCCGTGTTTTTGGGCCAGATCGCGCAATTGAAACCATGGGGTCCCCACCAGCACTCCTAGGGCCTTGACCTCAGCACTCCTGGCGACCACGCAACCGTCGTTATTCGATAACACCACCAGCGGTACACCCTCCAGGTCCGGGCGAAAAACCCGTTCGCACGAGCAATAGAAGTTATTCACATCGACCAGCGCGATACGCCCTGAAGGCATACCATTCATCGGCGCAACTTCCGCAGGCAACGAGTCACCACCCCCCAGATTTCCAATGTTTCCTCTCCCTTGAAAATTCTGGGTCTAAAATGCGGGTTTTCTGGCAGCAGCGCCAGTTCATTGCCCACCTTACCGAGCCGTTTGACGGTCAGATCACCGTTGACGATGGCCACAACAATGTCGCCCTGACGGGGGGTCAGGGCTCGGTCGACCATGATCTCATCCCCGTCATGAATGCCTGCACCAATCATCGACCAACCCTCCACCCGCACCATGAAGGTGGCCGGTTCATGCCCCTGAATAATCAGATGCCGATTCAGGTCGATTACATCTTCAACATAATCATCGGCAGGGCTTGGAAAGCCTGCCGGTACTCGGCTGGCGAACACCGTCAGAGCGACCGTGGAAGGAATCAGGCTGACCGGCTGTGGATCACGAGCCAGCGCAGGCTGGCGATTGGCATCGATATAGGCCCGGACAATGGGGACCTGGCTTAGCGGGACCCGGACTTGCCGGGTCGATTCACGGGCCGGTTTGCGACCGGCCCCGGGGCGGGCACCACCGTGCGATGAGGAAGCAGACATATAACAATACTCTTAGCTTGAAATGCGAAGCGCAAATCAAGCATAGCACTCTTCCGTCCGATGGCAGCGACTGGAACGACCTGCTTACCCCAAACCAGCCGGGGCTCACACCCTCAAGACTGCCAGTCTATAGCTAGGCTTTTACCGTCCCAGGTACCCGGCCACCATGATGCTGCAGGTAGCTGAAGTACAGCACCGGAATAACCAGCAGGGTCAATATAGTGGAAATAAACACCCCGAAGATCAGCGACACGGCTAGACCCTGGAAGATGGGATCACCAAGAATAAAGAACGCTCCCAACATCGCCGCGATGGCTGTCAAAATGATGGGTTTCGCTCGCACCGCACCGGATTCGATCACCGCCGTATCCAAAGGCTTGCCGGACTGCACCGCATGATTGATGAAATCCACCAACAGAATCGAGTTGCGGACGATGATACCGGCCAGAGCGATCATACCGATCATTGAAGGCGCCGTAAATTGTGCTCCAAGCAACCAGTGTCCTGGCATCACGCCAATGATGGTCAGTGGAATCGGGGCCATGATGATCAGCGGTACGAGGTAACTTCGAAACTGCGCAACCACCAGCAGGTAAATCAGGATCAAGCCAAACCCATACGCGATACCCATGTCGCGGAAGGTCTCATAGGTGATAGTCCATTCACCGCTCCAATGGATGGAAAAATGTGCCCCATTGGCAGGCCGACCAATGAAGTACTGGTCGAGGTGATAGCCGGCAAACGTGCGCCCGGCAATTTCGCTCACCAGGCGGAACATCCCATACAAGGGACTGTCCTCGCTACCTGCATCGTCTGCGGTAACAAAGGTATAGGGCAACAAATCCTTGTGGTAAATCGCCTGATCGAGTGGGGCACTCACCACCCGCACCACTTCGGACAAAGGAATAAGCTGACCGAAACGGGAGCGAACCCGCAAATTCAACACGTTGTTCATCGAGCCAAGACTGCTCTCCGGAAGTCGCAGAACGATGGGCACTGGATAACGGGCATGGCCATCTTCAAGATAGGTGACCGGATCACCATGCATACCGGCCTGAATAGCCTTGACGATCTGCGCTTGGGAGACCCCCAGCGTCGCCGCCCGGGTTTTATCCACGAGCACCAGTTTACGCCGGGCTTTAAGGTTTTCGACACTGCTGTCGATATCGACAATACCCGGTGTTTTTTCGAATAAGCTCTCTATTTGTAAGGCAACCTTTTGTTGTTGTTGATAATTAGGTCCGTATATTTCAGCTACAATTGGGGCCATTACCGGTGGTCCGGGAGGCACTTCAACTATCTGCACATGGGCCCCGAAGCGCTTGGCAATCCGCGCGATGGCCGGGCGTACCGACATGGCAATGACGTGACTTTGTCGCTCACGCTCATGTTTATTGATCAGATTGACCTGGATATCACCCTGATAGGGCAATGAGCGCAGGTAATACTGCCTCACCAGTCCGTTGAAGTTGATGGGGGCAGAGGTCCCGGCATACACCTCGTAATTGGTGACTTCCGGCACTTTGTCCAGGACATGAGTCATATCGAGCAGCACCCGGTTGGTCTGCTCCAAGGTGGCTCCAGCCGGCATATTCAAGACCACCTGAAATTCCGATTTGTTGCCGAAGGGGAGCATCTTCAGAATGACTCCCTTGACGACCACCAAACTCGCAGCTAGCACCACCAGCATACCCATCGTCATGAACAGACGACGGCGATTCCGACGTGCCTTGGGGCTGCTGAGAAACGGCGTCATTACATAATTAAATAGTTTATACAGGCTCTGGTCGAGCTTGGACTCCTGGGCATGACCCGCCCCGGTGGCATGATCCTCATGCTGTTTGGCCACCTTGCGCAGCAAGTGCAGGGCCATCCACGGCGTCACCACAAACGCAACGACCAGCGATATCAACATACCGGCACTGGCGTTGATAGGTATCGGGCGCATGTACGGTCCCATCAACCCACCTACGAAAGCCATCGGCAACAGTGCGGCAATCACCGTCAGAGTGGCCAGAATCGTGGGGCCGCCCACCTCGTCCACAGCCTGCGGAATCGTCTGCAGCAGCTTGTGGTTACCCAGCGCAATATGTCGATGAATGTTCTCGATTACCACAATCGCATCATCAACCAGAATTCCGATCGAGAAAATCAACGCAAACAGTGATACCCGATTGATGGTGAAACCAATCGCCCAGGATGCGAACAACGTCAATGCTAGAGTGATGATTACCGCAGTACCCACCACGATAGCCTCG
>CAJXGK010000019.1 GCA_913053815.1 uncultured Rhodanobacteraceae bacterium | reverse complement strand
CAAAAAAGTCCATGTTATTCCCGGTCTGCCCTCAGCCGCCGGACTCAAACACATTCTGAATACCGCATCACCCCAGTAAGACATGGTATGTAAAAGTATCTCCCGTCCCTGCAATGGGGGGGGCGGTCTGATAGGTGATGAGGTCGACTCCATATGGGCACTGCGCAGCACTTCAGACTGCTAGAATAAAGGTTTTGCAGATACGGACGAATATGTCTGAAAAGCTTAATCCCAGTGACCTGTTTGACGTGCGCGCCGCACTCAGTGATGAGGAGCGTATGGTTCAGGATAGCGTGGCCCGTTTTACCGACGAACGGGTGTTGCCGATCATCGGTGATTGTTTCGACCGGGCCGAATTCCCCTTCGATTTGATCCCGGAAATGGCGGGTATGGGCTTGCTTGGCAGTTACTTTCCTGAAGCCTATGGTTGTGCGGGCATGAACGCCGTGAGCTATGGGCTGATCTGCCAGGAGCTGGAGCGCGGCGACTCGGGCCTGCGCAGTTTCGTATCAGTACAGACCTCGTTATGCATGTATCCGATTTTCGCCTACGGCAACGAAGAGCAGAAGCAGCGCTGGCTGCCGTCGATGGCTCAGGGTGAAACGATTGGTTGTTTTGGTCTCACCGAACCGCAGGGGGGATCCGATCCGGCCAATATGAAAACTCATGCTCGCCGTGACGGTGACGATTGGGTTATCAATGGGGCCAAGATGTGGATCACCAACGGCAGCCTCGCCAAGGTGGCTATTGTCTGGGCACAGACCGATGCGGGTATCCAGGGTTTTTTAGTCGAGCGTGGTATGCAGGGTTTCAAGACCCGGGATATCCACCGCAAGATGTCCTTGCGTGCTTCGGTCACCAGTGAGCTGTTTTTTGATGATGTGCGAGTGCCCGATGCTAATCGATTGCATGGGGTGCAAGGGCTCAAGGGACCGCTAGGCTGCCTGAATCAGGCTCGTTACGGTATTGCCTGGGGGCCGATTGGTGCCGCCATCGCCTGTTTTGTCGAGGTCCTGGATTATACGAAAAATCGCCAGCTATTCGGACGCGCTCTAGCAGCCAACCAAGCGGTGCAGCTGCGTCTGGCCGATATGGCCAGGCGCATTACCACCGCGCAGCTGCTTGCATTGCAACTGGGCCGACTCAAGGATGCAGGAAGCTTGCATCCGACTCAGGTCAGTCTGGCCAAATGGAACAACGTCCGTATGGCACTGGATATTGCTCGCGATGCCCGTGATCTGCTCGGTGGCGCCGGGATCACCGTGGAGTATTCACCGATCCGCCATGCTCTGAATCTTGATTCGGTGATTACCTATGAAGGCACCGAAACGGTGCATGAACTTGTGGTAGGCCGTGAAGTGACTGGCATTAATGCTTTCTAAGGACATTAATATGCGAATACAAGCTATTGTTCTATCAGTTATATTCATATCTACACCCGTATTGGCTGCGGCTCCTGCGGCCGTTGTATCCGGGGGTACCAGTCTCAAGGCAAGCACCCCGTCAGCCGTACCACTGGACGCGCAAGCATTACATATTGCCCTTAGTTCGCTGCTGCTTTCGGCCACCAAGATGGCGGTGGCCAATGTGATCAATAAAACCGGCCAGGCTCCGGCAAGCAATGTCGAAGCCCATGTTGGACAACCTGATTACCTCACCACCAATGAAATTAGCAGCATTACGGTGCAACCGGGCGGAGTTCTGGTCGTCCGTTTTACCGGGGCGGTGAGCAACAACTTGTATACGGTTCGTTTAGTGCCCAAATCGGAGCAGGGTACGGTGGCGTGGCAATGTCTAAGCCATGACATCACTCAGATTCAAGCGATTGAATCCTATTGCCGATATGCCCCTATAAAAGGGGAGAGCCGGGCCAACTCATTTCCAAGCCGCTCTGGTAACCCTCGAGCTTACTGACAACGATAGGCAAGCCACCCGGAATAGTTACCATCTGACATTGCCGATTACCGGGTTCTATGTTCTCTCTACTGCGATCGGTGGACTCTACCTGCGCTTACCCAGTAGCGGTTGCTATTTGCTGCCCGCCACCCTTTTCTGAAGCTGTACATCTATGGCTACTCATCCTGATACCATCGATCCTCGCCACAAAGGTTTTAACCGTGCCGCTATTGTTGACCAGAATTTCATTGAATTCGTCCAACAGTGGCGGGGAAATATTGGTACGCCGGCTTCCTTTGATGCCCCGGTATTGCCGGGCAGTGCTTGCAGCGCAGGTGATTTCATGGAGCTGTTCGAATCACAGATGATTAGCCGCCACCTTGACCTTATGGCCAGAGTTCTCAGGGTCAAAAACAAAGTGTTTTACACCATTGGGTCATCCGGACATGAAGGCAATGCCATGGTGGCGCGTTTGACCCGATATACCGACCCGGCGTTTTTACATTATCGCTCAGGCGGTTTCATGGCTGAACGATTTCGTAAGTTGCCCGGTATGGATCCGGTCATGGACTCGGCATTGTCCTTTGCCGCCAGCAAGGGCGATCCTATTTCAGGCGGTCGGCACAAGGTCTGGGGTTCAAAACCTCTCTGGGTTTTGCCGCAAACATCAACCATTGCCTCACATCTTCCCAAGGCGCTGGGTACTGCAGTGGCTATCGAACAGGCCCGGCGCATGGACCACCCTTTACCGGTACCGGACGATTCGATCGTCATCTGTTCGTTCGGTGACGCCTCCGCCAATCATGCCACGGCACAGACTGCATTCAATGCGGCAGCTTGGACGGCTTATCAGAAACTACCGGCCCCGGTGCTGTTTGTTTGTGAAGACAACGGCATCGGTATCTCTGTAAAAACCCCGTACAACTGGATTGCCGCGAACTTCCAGGACCGTCGTGACCTGGACTATTTTCACGCTGACGGCATCGATCTGAGTCTTGGTTATGCTGAAGTGATGCAGGCGGTCGAGCATTGCCGGCTTACCCGTCGGCCTACATTTCTACATTTGCGTACCACCCGGATTATGGGCCACGCCGGTACGGATTTCGAAATCGAGTGGCGCAGTATCGAAGAACTGGTTGCCGTCGAAGCCGGCGATCCATTGTTGCGCTCGGCAGCGATTGCCCTTACCTCAGGATTGTATGATCAGGCCGTGTTGCTAGCCCGGTACGAGGCGCTGCGCGCACGCTGTTTTGCTGCTGCAGAAAAGGCCGATGCGCTGCCTAAACTCGATACGCTAGCTGAGATCATGCAGCCTCTGGCCCCGTATTCACCCCAAGCGGTACAAACCGAAGCGACTCGCAACGATTTTCAGCAGGCCCGCTTGCAGATTTTTGGCGGTGAGGCCCAACTTCCCGAGAAACAACCGCCGCGGCATCTTTCTATCCTGATCAATCAGGCCCTGCACGATGTACTGTGTAAGTATCCTGAAGCATTGCTGTTTGGTGAGGATGTGGCCCGCAAAGGAGGGGTGTATACCGTCACTAAAGGACTGTTCAAAAACTTTAAGGGTGCCAGAGTCTTCAACACCCTGCTCGACGAGACCATGATTCTCGGCCTGGCCCAAGGTTACGCCAACATGGGATTGCTGCCGCTGCCTGAGATTCAATACCTGGCCTATTTTCACAATGCCTGTGACCAGATTCGTGGCGAAGCCTGTTCGTTGCAGTTCTTCTCCAATGACCAGTATCGCAATCCCATGGTGGTGCGAATTGCCAGCCTCGGCTATCAACGTGGCTTTGGCGGACACTTCCATAACGATAATTCCATCACCGCCTTGCGGGACATCCCCGGTCTAGTCGTCGGCTGCCCCTGCCGTGGCGATGATGCGGCAACCATGTTGCGCACCATGATGGCGTTGGCCAGAATGGATGGCCGGGTTTGTCTGTTTCTCGAACCCATTGCCCTGTATATGACTAAGGATCTGTACGATCCGGGTGATGGGCAGTGGCAGTTCAGCTATCCTAGTCTTGATCAGGCCATGCCCTGGGGAGAAGGACGAGTATACGGCGCAGGTGAAGACCTGGTGATCTTTAGCTTTGGCAACGGGGTGCCCATGAGCCTGCGGGCGGCGAAGAGCATCGAAGCCAAACATGGCTGGCAAGTGCGGGTGGTGGATCTACGTTGGTTGGTGCCGTTGAATGAAGCCTATATTGTTGAACAAGCCCGCAAGGCCAAGCGGATTCTGATTGTGGATGAAGGCCGTCATAGCGCCGGTATGGGTGAAGGTATCATCACTGCGTTGGTCGAAGCGGGCCTGGGAAAACGGCCCCTGCGTCGGGTATCCGGTGCGGATACCTATACACCTTTGGCAGGTGCCGCACTACAGGTTCTGCCTGGAGAAAGCAGCATTATCGCCGCCGCGGACCGGCTGGTAGATGAATCATAATCTGCAGTACTGGAACTCGACAGCATGGATGTGATCCAATACTGACTCCCGGTACATTTTTTACCTATGTTTTCCCCAGAGAAATCCTTTATGCGTAATTCCAGCAATCCGGTATTCAAGAACGAACTGTTTAAGACCCGGACCGTCGACGGTCAGGTCATGACGGTTAACGGGACCATCAACAAGACCATCATTCTGTTGATCCTGGCCCTGGTCACGGCAGCCTGGACCTGGATGCGGTTTTCATCGGCAACCCTGGTGTCAGAAAATACGGCGGCGGGTGTTGCCGCCGGTATTGCTGCTGTACAGCCGTATATGATCGGTGGCCTTATCGCCGGGTTGATCCTGGCTCTGGTGGCTTTTTTTAAGCCGCGCACCGCTCCATTCACCGCCCCCTTGTATGCGATTGCCGAAGGCTTTGCCTTGGGTGGCATATCAGCGATTTTCGAGGTGCGCTATCCCGGAATCGTGATCCAGGCAGTAGGGCTCACCTTTGCCACTATGGCGGTGATGCTGTTCCTTTATCGTTCGAGACTGATTCGGGTCACCAATAAATTGCGTACCGGTATTATGGCAGCCACGGGTGGAATCCTGCTCATCTACCTAGCCGATATGGTGATGGGGTTTTTCGGCGGCAGTATCGGCTTGATCAGCAGCGGTTTCAGTCTGCTGGTCGTGGGTATTGCTGCGTTTAATCTGCTGCTGGATTTTGATTTCATCGAACGGGCATCGGCGAATGGCGCGTCACAAAAAATGGAATGGCTGGGCGCACTCGCCCTGATGGTGACCCTGGTGTGGCTGTACATGGAATTATTGCGGCTGCTTTCGAAGTTGCGCCGCTGAGAAATCACCGTATTTTGAAAACGGCATAGCCGTGCCGCTGCTTGTCATATCGGCCCAGGGGCTGCGATTGGGTTACCGCACACCCCCATCAACGTTACTCAAAAGGTAGAAGCCCATCTTCCTATAGAATTATACGGAGCCTAACCATTCAATAATTCCGTTGTGTAAAGATTATGGGTTTGAAGTTCTGGCTTATTCTGTGCCAATTGGCCACTTAACCGGATAGGAAACATCCCAGCGGCCTCGATCGCATCTTGAACTGATACACAGTACTGAGCGGATGTTGTGCGTAGACAAGCGAGGTATCAGCAGGCACGTAGCTGACTGAAGTCTGCCCCGTTTTGTTCCCGTAAGCGGCAAGCGGGATGAGCAACGGCTCTAGAACGAAAAAGTGTGTGGATACACACACTTAACGTATGAATAGGATCGCTCCTTGTCGATAGAGAATTGCCGTAGCGTAGAATTGCGCGTGTTATGGCGACCTGTAGCGTATACGGTCGTCGAGGTATGCAGACAGATTCCTAGTGTCGTGCTTTATAAACAAGTGAGCCATTTCATGCTGAGCTTGTCCAAGCCGTCCTCCGGCTTGGACAAGCACCGAAAATTCCGTCATCCCGGGCCCCTCTTGTTCTCGTCATCCCGGACTATGCCCACGCTCCACCCGGGTTACGTTTGCTTCAGGATTTCTTTTGTATCCGCTCCACGGTGGCACGGAGGGCTCGCTGGGTTTGCGGATGGAACCAACCGTCATTGAACGCGGCGATGGGCAAACGCTCTGGATCGGCAAAGGCCTTAGCCAGATCACTGCGTACCATGGCCCGGGTCTCCAGCATTGCCTTGCGAGGCAGCGCCAGCAGTTCCTGCAGCCAGGCCAGAGCCCGGTTACGCACCTGATCAACCTCGCATAATTCGTCGATAAAGCCGCAGGCCAGAGCTGCGTCGGACTCAAGTAGGGACCCGGAGACCAGCAGGCGTTCGGCTCGGTAAGGCCCGGTCAGGCGGGCCAGGGCCTGGCCGATGACCCCCGGTACGGTCAGACCGACCTGTACTTCATTGAGACCGATCTGGTACGACCCCCGCGCCATGATGCGGTAATCGCAGCATATTGCCAACACTGCTCCACCCGCCGGACTGTGACCGGTCACGGCGGCGACACAGGGCATGGAGCTGCATGCGAGCAGCTCGGCTGATCCAAAAAAGTCGTGCCAGACTTTGACCAGGGTATCGCGATCCAGGGTCAACAGTATAGGCAAATCCAGTCCGGCCGAGAACAGCCCCGGGGCGCCGGAAAGTATCAAGCCGGCCACCTCCTCACGCTCGGCCGCCTGGATCGCTTCATACAAGGCATGCAGCAGAGTCGGATCGAGGGCATTGACGGGGGGCCGGGCCAGGCAGAGTTCACGAATTTCACCATCGTGTTGATAAATTTCCAGCATGTCAGCTCCTGTCTCCGTTGTAACGGATGGGGTCATCGATATGGATCTTGCCGTCGGCAGCGATGCGCCCCTTCCCGACCAGCTGGAATGTATCGCCTTGCCCCAGCGGTGAGGCGTGACTTGCAGCATAGCCGATACCCACCAACGATTTGGGTATGGGATCATTCATCGATGATCATGGAAGAACCGGAAAGTCGAAGCAGTCTACCGTCTCGATAAACCACCGATCATGCCATGGCGGCATGACTCACGCCCACCAGCCTCCGGGATTTCCGGGGTGCAATGTGTCAAGGGAAATGAGACCCCGGGTTGTCAAAATTAATGTAGCTAGGCAAGCTCCTGTTGGTCGGCTGAGGCATCGAACGGGGGAGTTGATCCAGACCACCTCCGGTGGGGGGCCGGTTAGATTCGGGTCGTTGTCCCTTGAAGCGGGCGGGGTTGGCCTCGTAGGCAGCATCCAGAGTCCGTTGCGCGCGCTTCGAGGATCTCGTTGGTGCGGCCGTCATGGACGGCTTGCGGCACCAGGTAGGCGATGCCTGAGTGGTGGTGTTCAGGAGCAGTCATTCCATTGCAGTCGTGCCGTGCCCATCGATGGATCTGAACTCACCAAGTGGCATAGCACACCCGATCCAGGTTTCATCGGCATCCCCCACCCCACCCCGCAATAAATTGGCGGAATTCATCGTGAATCCTCACCTCTTGGTTGAGATTCCAGATTCACAGCGACTGCTGTATAGGTCAAACCTTATGTGTCCCCCGGCAAAGCCAGGAGGTTACCTTAGGTATTTGAATGGGCGTTATACTGAAGTATTTCCCATGCTGTGGAATAGCACCCAATGGACTGCTTGATGCAATCCTGGGGAGAGGATTCTGTGCTTCCTGACACGGATTTTTAAAACGTACCGTATTCGCCAACCACTATATCACGCAGGATTGACGGTGTTTAATAACAGCTTCATCCCGACCCCACTCTCGGCATTACGCCAAGGTATTCTACCCCAGACCATCAGGGGCCAAACATGAACGACGCCGCGAAGCACAATGGGGTTCGTTGGCCCGGTGCTCGGCTGTCCGCAGCACTGGCCGGATGTCTAAGTAGTCAACAATGGGTAGGCCAACTCTCTCGATCCCTTACCCAAGGCATCCCCGGCTGCAGGATCGTTCTTGAAACGCCTTCTAGATCCGATAGCATACCGAACTCGGTCGCGACGGCCACGCGACTGACCTTCGAGGTGCTTGACGAAACCCAGACTGAGCTTGGCAAGTTGCATATCAACCTACCCCGGGGATACCGTAACGCGGTAGTAAAACATACGCTGGGTCAAGGTATGCCTGCACTGTTGACCCAACTTCGTATCCTGCTCTCCCTCGAGCGATATCGTACCCATGCCGCATTGGCGGACCTGATGCTGGATCTCTCCTATATTCTTCTTTTCGAGGAAGACATGGACGTGCTTCTACTCAGCGTGGTGCACTATCTGCATGATCGTTTCAACCTGTCACTGACAACGCTCTGTCTGGTTGAGGGTCAGAGGTTAGTGCTTAAGGCCCATGCCGGAGAAAGCCATTTCACCTTGCAAGAAGGTATGAGGTGGCCCGAAAACCGTGGATTAACTGGGCAGGCACTGCAACTTAAACAGGCCGTCTACGAGCCTGAGGTGAGCAACGCAGCGGGTTATCTTCCCGGCAATTCTCTGACCCAAGCCGAATTGGTGATGCCAATCAAGTATCATGGCAGCATGCTGGGACTGATTAATATGGAAAGCCCCGTCGCAGGTAGCTTCCAGCCCGAAGTACGCCAGGTACTCGATATTTTAGCTGACCAGATCGGTGGGGTACTGAATCTGCGCCTGATCAGCACCCGCTTGCGTAATGCAAATACCCGTTCTGAGCAACTGGTCTCCGAACTCGATCAACTGAACCACAAGTTGACCCTGGCCAACCACCAGCTGGAGCGTCTGAGCAACGAAGATGCATTGACTGGTGCCGAAAACCGACGTGGCTTTGATCGGGCGTTAACCGAACACTGGAAATATGCTGAACGCCATCAACGATATTTAGCATTGTTGATGATCGATATCGATAATTTCAAAGCCTATAACGATCTGTATGGCCACCAGGCTGGTGATGCCTGCCTGAGCCGGATCGGCGAGAAGATACGCACCTTGTTGCGTGGTACAGATGCCGTGTTCGCGCGGTACGGAGGCGAGGAGTTTACGGTCATCCTGCCCCGTACCGATGGCCAAGCTGCCATGGAAATCGCCCAGCGGCTACGTTGTGAGGTCCTACGGGCAAAGCTGATCCATGCAGGATCCAGCGTGTCACGCTACCTGACCATCAGCATTGGCGTGGCAACCTGTCACCCTGGCGGCCGCTGCACCGCGGTGAAGCTGATTAGTGCCGCCGATCACGCGCTATACCAGGCTAAACGCACCGGTCGCAATAATTGTAAGCAACAGAATCTGAAACCTGCGGCCACTACTGAATCTCCGATAGATTCGGAATAGTCCAGTCAGCCGCCCCATCTTTAGGCAAATGGATCTTGCAAAACGATAGTATCGTCGCGATCTGCGCCAGTTGCCACGATCGCCAGCGGACATCCGGAAAGCTCCTCGATAGCCCGCAGGTAAGTGCGGGCAGCAGCGGGCAGCTGATGCCACTCGCGCACCCCCGAGGTGGGCTCACTCCAACCGGTGAACTCGAGATACACGGGTTTGCACTCATCCCAACCCGCCGCATCCAATGGAGCCAGCTCACGGCGCTTGCCACGAAACTCATAGGCGATGCAAACCTTGATGCTCGAAAGCCCATCCAGCACATCCAGCTTGGTAATAGCTAGGCCGGAAATGGCATTGATCTGCGTAGCCCGTTGCAGCGCTACCAGATCGATCCAACCACAACGTCTGGGGCGGCCCGTACTGGCACCAAACTCGTTACCGCGACGCCGCAACTCCTCGCCCATTTGATTGTGCAGTTCAGTCGGGAAAGGTCCCCCACCCACACGCGTAGCATAGGCCTTACAAATGCCGAGAACATAATCGATATCGCGTGTACCCACCCCCGTTCCCGCCAGAGCGCCACCAATCGTAGTATTGGAAGAAGTCACATACGGATAGGTGCCGTGATCAATATCCAACAGAGCCCCCTGGGCACCTTCATAGAGTATGTTCTCACCGGCGAGTCGTGCCGAATGCAGCAAACTGGCCACATCCGCGACCATGGGCCGGAGATATTCGCCATAAGCAAGTGCTTCCTCATGGATCTGCTGCAGATCGACAGGCTCAGCGTGCAGCCAGTGGGTCAGTACAAAATTGTGGTAATCCATCACCGCCCGCAGCTTTTCCTGTAACTCGGATGGATACATCAGATCAGCCACACGGATACCACGCCGCGCGACCTTGTCTTCATAGGCCGGACCGATACCACGGCCGGTAGTGCCAATCGCCTTAGTTCCCGAGGCCTTCTCGCGAGCCTGGTCCAGAGCAATATGGTAGGGCATGATTAGCGGTGTCGCAGGACTGATCTTCAAGCGCGACCGAACCTCAACATTCTTGTTCTCAAGCTCGATAATCTCACTTTGCAGCGCCGCCGGAGATAGCACCACCCCATTGCCAATCAGGCACTGCACCCCAGGCCGCAGAATCCCCGACGGGATCAGGTGCAATACCGTGGTCTCACCATCAATGACCAAAGTATGGCCGGCATTATGGCCGCCCTGAAATCGGACCACCGTACCGACCCGCTCGGTCAGCAAGTCGACAATTTTACCCTTACCCTCGTCGCCCCATTGCGCCCCAAGAATGACTACGGATTTTCCCATGACTCAGTCTCGAATAATGTGCCCGAACTCAGGAAGGTGCGCGGAAGGCCACTCCGAGCGTCCCTGTGGCAACCCGGAGATCACGACTAGAACCGGTTTCCGGTTCATCGCAACCAGTGTAGGCCGATCAGTCCTAGTGCGACCGCCGTCAAACCGGTAATGCGCAAATGCTGCGTTGACAGCTTTTGGGCTTCGGCAGCCATCCGCTGCCACAATCGAGGAATCACCAGCAGAACCAAACCTTCAATAATCACCACTAAGCATAGGGCTGCGCCGAATTCTCCAGTAAGCCGATTCACTTCAATAAGCCATCGCCGTGCTGAAGATAGCGAAGGTAAGGTGAGCTGGCCTTCATAATCAAGACGCTGCGTCCATCTGAAAAACTACGTCGGTAAGACTCGAGGCTACGATAAAAATCAAAAAATCGTGGATTTTTCTTGGCTGCTACAGCATAGATTTCAGCAGCCTGAGCATCACCTTGACCGCGGGTCACTGCCCCCTTCTGCCTGGCTTGGGCAACCAGTACTTGACGCTCACGATTGGCATTGGAGCGTATCTTGGCCGCCTCTTCCTCACCGGTGGAACGCAGTGCATTGGCCAGATTCATGCGCTCGGCACGCATCCGTTTGAATACCGATTCGCTCACCGTATCGGGCAAGTCCAGGCGTTTGATGCGCACATCCACAATCTGGATACCCAAGGTCTTGGAAGTTGCCTGGTTGGTCTGCTTCATCACATTGCTGGTGATATCCCTACGTCCTCCGGCAATCAGTTCTTCAAGAGGCCGAGCGCTAAATTCAAAACGTAAAGCATCTTTCACGATCGGACTGAGTCGTGCCTCTACCTGTAGAGCACTACCTCCGGAAGACTGGTAATAAAGAACCGGATTGGAAATCCGCCATTTGACGTAAAAATCAACATTGACGATCTTTTTTTCTGAAGTGAAATAACGCTCGGGACTTGCATCCAGGGTATGAATACGCTTGTCGAACGTCATATCCTGTTGCACAAAGGGAATTTTGAAATGTAAGCCCGGCTGGTAATTACTACGCACAATGCGCCCAAACTGCAGCAGAATGGCGTCCTGATCCTGGCGCACGGTAAAAACACTTCCCAAGCCTGCCAACACCAATACCACAAGAATAATGATCCAGGTAAATTTCATTTTTTTATCCTCCTGCGGCCGGTGACGTGGCACCACTCGGGGCCGGTTTGGACAAGGACTCCATCACGGTCCCGGCCACCGGTGCGGTCGGTGTGGTTGTTTTACCCAAGGTGGAGGGTAAATTGATGAAATTACGGGCATTACCTCCATCAATAATCTTGGAGTTGTTCTTGAATACATCCTCAATAGTCTCCAGCCACAAACGCTCGCCGGTCACCTTGGGAGCTAGCTGATACTCCTTGAGTAACAGCAGAAAACGTTGGGTATCACCACGTGCCCGGGCGATTCGCGAAGCCTTGTAACCTTCTGAACCGGCGATGATCGAGGCCGCCTGACCACGCGCCTCAGGAATGATCTTGCTGGCATAGGCCTTGGCCACGTTCTCGATACGCTGGCGATCTTCGCGAGCCTTGTTGACATCGTCGAAGGCCGCTTTGACTTCACTCGGAGGAGCGATATTCTGGAAATTGACTTCGGTGATACGCAGTCCCGCACCGTAGCTGTTGAGCATTTTCTGCAGCGCTTTGCTGGTTCGTGCAACCATGGTCGCACCCTGCCCCGAGAGCAGGGTATCCATGGTACTGGAGCCCACTACTGAGCGTACCGCCGCCTCAGCAGACTGGCGTACTGCAAGATCCGGGTTTTGCATCGAGAACAGATATTTCTTGGCATCGTTGACCTGGTACTGCACGTTGAAATTGACCTGGATGATATTCTCGTCCTTGGTTAACATCAGTACCGTGTCAGAGACCGAACGAACCCGGGTCATTTCGACCTTCAGAACCTGTGAAATAGGCTGTGGAAAAACCAGGTGAAAGCCCGGCGGGAGGGTTCGGCTATAGGCCCCGAAGCGGAGTACCACACCCACCTGACGCGCATTGATGACGGTCCAGGATCCCAACAGCAGCCAGGCCAGAATCACTGCCAGGATGAGTACGCCAATACTTTTCGGACCTCCATCGCCCAAACCTTTGAAGTGCTGTCGCAGGCGTTTCAGAATTGCATCGAAATCGGGGTTCTTATTGCCACCGCGTCTCCAAGGATCGCGCTGGCCACCACCAGGTTCATTCCATGCCATGCTTAGCTATCTCCAGTATGGGATCACAGGTTACATACTACAACGATGCAGCATGCCAGGCGGCTCACTATACCCGACAAGACTTAACTCATGTCTGTCTACGCACCTAGCCGGGCTGCATTGTAAGTGGGCTTATTCGGCCCGGGCAAGCAGGGGATCCAGGCAGTCATCCAGATTGTGGCCCAAAAGGGGTTCGAGACGGCTGCGTGGAGCTTCGACCTGCAATACCCAGCCTTGCTCGTCGTACTGCTCGCCACGCACGGCGCCGAGTTCAATCAGCCGGGCTCGCAAACGGCCCTCTGCGGCCGGGAGTCGTAACACCCCACGCACTTGTTCGACCCCGACACATTCGGCGATCGCCGTGCGCAGGGCCTCCACACCGTCGTCCCCCGCCGCCGATAGCCACACCCTGTGTGGCATATCGGTGGCATCGCGATCCACCTGCGGTGGGTGGCCATTCAGGTCAATCTTGTTCATCACCAACAATTGTGGCAAATCACCGGCACCGATTTCCTCAAGCACGTTGTTGACGATCGTCTGCATGGCCTGCTGCTCGGTATCGGCACTATCGACGACATGCAGCAGTAGATCCGCTTCGCGCGCCTCGGACAAGGTGGCGCGAAATGCCGCGATCAGATCATGAGGCAGCTCACGCACGAAACCCACCGTATCGGCCAACATCAACGGACCGCAATCAGGGTCTTCGATGCGCCGTACCGTCGGATCGAGGGTCGCGAACAGCTTATCGGCGGTATAGACCCCGGCCCCAGTCAAAGTATTGAACACAGTGGACTTACCCGCATTGGTGTAGCCCACTAACGCTACCCTGGGTAAGGCAGCACGCCGTCGCGCCTGACTTTGCTGGTGACACTGCACGCGAACCTTATCCAGACGCCGGGTCAGCACCTTGACCCGTAC